>CAYZHL010000026.1:11163-17767 GCA_964478095.1 uncultured Clostridia bacterium
CTGGCCCGTCAGGTACTTCGGCGACTCCGGAGTCAATCGGACGGAGGTGGGGCCGGGCCTTACGCTGGAGATAAACATCACAGGCGAGCAGGTGTTCATGGGCGAGGGCGGCGGCGTGAACGTGTTCAAAGCTGTACGTCAGATCGAACAGCACCTCGCGGGAAGCGATGTTCCGGAGCTTACGGGCTCGGACCTGGCTAACCTGGACGGCGCGATAAACCAAGTGCTGAAGTGCCGCGCTGAGCTGGGCGGCAGGGGTAGCCGTTTGGAGCTCGTTACCAACCGACTGGAGAGCGATAGCGTGTCAATCACTGAGCTTCTCAGCAAGACTGAGGATGTGGACCTGGCAGAAGCCATAATGCGCCTGGCCGAGCAGGAGGTAGTGTACCAGGCGGCACTGGCGGCAGCGGCCAGATCGGTGCAGGCCGGGCTGCTTCAATACTTGAAGTAGATCGAAACTTGGGGGGAGATGCGAGTGGAACATGCGATCGCCGGCGCCGAGATGCAGTTAGTCGTGTTCGAGCTGGGCGACGAGTCCTACGGGGTGGACATATCCCGGGTACAGGATATCAACAGAATGCAGGAGATAACTGAGATACCACATGCGCCTGAATCAGTAGTAGGTGTGATCAACCTGCGGGGACGAGTGATACCCGTAATCGACCTGAGAAAGAGGTTTGGTCTTCCCGAAGCCGTGCACACCAAGGATACCAGAATCGTCGTAGTACACCTGGAGGGCAACCTGATCGGCGTGATTGTCGATGCAGTCTCACAGGTGCTGCGCATACCGGCCGACATAGTCGAACCACCGTCTCCTGTGCTTGCCGGTGTGGACTCCAAGTACCTCCGGGGCATAGCCAAGCTCGACGATAAGCTCGTGATACTGCTTGATCTGGACTTTGTTCTGTCCCGCCGCGAGCAGGAAGCGATCAGCGAGGTCTTGGCTGAAGAGGTTTAGGAGGAAGTTCGATGCTTCAGTTTCCCGGCATGACAGAGGAAGACATAAAGGTATTCCTGGCTGAGGCTGATGAGCAACTGCAGTACCTTGAGGACGGGCTGCTCGATCTGGAGCAGAGCAGCGATGATCCTGAGGTGATCGCGCAGATCTTCCGCGCCGCGCACACGCTCAAGGGATCGTCCGCCACGCTTGGGCACGATAAGATGGCCAGGCTGACGCATTCAATGGAGAGCGCTCTCGATCTGGTTCGGAAGTCGCAGATGAGTGTCACTCCGGTCTTCATGGATCTGATGTTCGAGTGCCTCGACATGCTCAGGATACTGAATCGGGAAATCGCCACCGCACAGGACAGCGGCGCCGATATCACCGAACTCGACGACCGTCTACTGGACGTGATCGAAAGTGTCGAGCGGCAGGCGGGCGCAGACGGGACTCCGGGCGAAGTCGGGGTAGGGGTCGCGAGCGGTGTTCCGGGCCCAGTTCCAAGCGGAGAAGCAGACGGAGAAGCGGGCGGAGCCGTGGGCGGATGGGATGTGCCGCCGATGGGCAGCCGGCCGGATGAGCCTGCATGGGCAGGGCAATTTACGGGGCCCGGAGATGTGCGTGTCAGGGTGAGATTCGCGAAGACATGCCCCATGCCGTCGGTCAGAGCGTATCAGGTTATCGACAGACTGTCGACACTGGGAACGCTGGCCTACTCGGAGCCCAGCGTGGATCGGATAGAGGCCGGAGACGACGTGTTGGACCTAGTGGCCGTGGTGGAATACGATGGTGACGCTCTGGAACCTCTTATTGAGGCGATCCGGAGTGTAACCGATGTGGAAGACGCGTGCGTGCTGCAGGTGGGCCACATCGGCTCTACGCGGACGGCGATGCAGCCTGCAGCGGCAGTTCAGGAGGCGACGCCGCCGGGTGGCGCGCCTGATGGTTCTACCAGGAAAGCAACGGCGGGCGAGGCGGGGGGAGCGGCGCGAACCGTCGCGGGGATCACGTCTGCCAGGACGACTGCCGCCTCGTCCAGCGCGACCACAGTGAGGGTGGACGTGGCCAGGCTGGATGTGCTCTCGAATCTCGTGGCGGAATTGGTTATCGACAGGACCCACTTGGCTCAGCTCGAGAGCAGGACAAGCATGGCGGCGATGAACTCGTGTCCGAGCTCAACAGGACATCTACGCATATCGGCCGCCTTACTACCGAGCTTCAGGAGGCCATCAACAAGGCTCGGATGCTGCCTATCGACAACGTGTTCAAACGTTTTCCGCGCATGGTGCGCGATCTGGCTCAGAAGCAGGGCAAAGAGGTGGAGCTGATAGTCCAAGGCGAGGATACTGAGCTCGACAGGTCGGTATCCGAGGAAATCGGCGACCCGCTGATTCACCTTCTTCGTAACGCGGTCGGTCATGGGATCGAGCCTCCTGAGGAGCGCGCCCGAGCGGGCAAGCCGCCGAGAGGGGTCGTCCGCCTTTCAGCCTTCCGCCAGGAGAACTACATAGTCCTGCAGGTGGCCGACGACGGGCGCGGCATCGATCCCGAGATGATCCGGGCGTCCGCAGTCCGCAAGGGCATCATCGCTGAGGATGCAGCTGCAAGGCTGTCTGACAAGGACGCGATCAACCTCGTGTTTGCGTCGGGGCTCTCCACGGCGGCCAAGGCTGACGACGTGTCGGGCCGCGGTGTGGGGATGGACATCGTCCGGAAAAACCTAGAGAAACTCAATGGGAGCATATCGCTTGACACAGCCATCGGCCGCGGCTCCACATTCACGGTGAAACTCCCGTTGACACTGGCGATAATCCGGGCCCTTCTGGTCTCGCTGGGCCAGCGTATTTATGCGATTCCGCTCAACTCAGTCGTGGAGATCACCCGCGTGGAGGAATCCGACATCAGCACCGTGGGAGGACGCGAAGCCATTCGGCCCAGGGGCGAGGTCGTGCCCCTGCTGTGGCTGGGCGATGTGTTCGGTGTGCGCGGCCATGATCGCTCTGTGCGTCTTTCCGAGCCTGGCCGGAAGGTATTCGCGGTGATTGCTTCGTCTCATGAAGGCAAGGTCGGATTGGCCGTCGATAGGCTTGTGGGAGAGATGGAGATAGTCATAAAAAGTCTAGGCACGTTCGTGGGCAATATACCAGGCGTGTCGGGAGTGACGATACTGGGCGACGGAAGAGTGGCCCTGATAGTGGACGTGCCAAGCCTGGTCAGGAGCGTAGTGGATGAGCGAAACGCTGTTAGCCAGTGCTAACGTGATACCGGTCGGAATAGGAGAGGTGCATGCGACCGACATACATGACATCGAAATCGTTGCATACGGTCTCGGTTCGTGCGTCGGGGTTGTTGTTTACGATGAGGCGGCCAGGGCAGGCGGGATGGCCCACGTGTTGCTGCCGGCAAGAACGTGGGTAAACGAGCCTGCTGGCTTGTCGGGCGGGCCTGCGCGATATGCCGACACGGGCATACGCGAGCTTCTGGACAGGGTGACCGGTTTGGGCGCGTCGAAGCGCCGACTGGTAGCCAAGATCGCCGGCGGCGCAAGGATGTTCCAGGTCCCGGACGACATGAACATGCTTGACATAGGTATGCGCAATGCGGAGGCGGTCCGGGTCGCGCTGGCCGAGACAGGCGTGCCTATAGTCGCCCAGGACGTCGGAGGCACGGTCGGGCGGACCATGAGATACCTTGTCGGCCCGGGTCGGGTTTACGTGAGGGAGCCGGGCATGGCGGAGAAGGAGCTGTAGCTCACTGGGGGTGTTTGGCAGGTGCCGACTGTCCTTGTAGTGGACGATGCGGCCTTCATGCGCATGAGGGCCGGGAAGCTGCTCGCGCAACATGGATACCAGGTCCTGGAGGCGGAGAACGGGCTCGATGCGCTGAACATGTACATGCAACACAAGCCGGACCTGGTGCTCATGGACATAACCATGCCGGTGATGGATGGCATCACGGCATTGAAGGAGATCCGTCAGGCGGATCCGCAGGCCAAGGTAGTAATGCTGTCGGCCATGGGCCAGCAGGCCATGGTCATTGAGTCCATTAAGGCGGGGGCCAGAGACTTTGTTGTCAAGCCCTACGAGCCCGACAACGTGATGGCTTCCGTGAGGAAGTTGATCGGCTGATGGCGCAGATATCCGTACTGGTCGCCGACGATTCCGCCTTCATGCGCAAGGTCGTATCCGACCTGATTGAGGCCGACCCGGAGATCATCGTGGTCGGCGCGGCTCGCAATGGTTCAGACTGCATCCAGAAGGCCATGAGCCTGCGGCCTGATGTGATCACCTTGGATGTGGAGATGCCGGTGATGGACGGGCTTGCCGCCCTTCCAACACTCGTCACGGAGCTGGGCATACCCGTGGTGATGCTGTCCAGCCTGACACAGGCGGGGGCCGATGTCACGATCCGGGCGCTCAGCCTGGGGGCAGTGGATTTTGTCCCCAAACCGTCCGGCGCCATATCCCTGGATATCGGGGTTGTGCGAGATGATCTTGTGCGCAAAATCAAGGCAGCTGCCGCGATATCGGCAGGGCGTGTGCGCGCCCTCGCAAGGGACTTGAGAACGCCCGCCCCCGCCCCGGCCTCGGCCCCGATCCGAACCCAGACGCTGTCGACGACGTCGACGACGCCGACGACGCCCACGATGCCGACGATGCCTACGCGACCGTCGACGGCGCGGGCTGCGGCTCGCAAGGTGGTCGTGATAGGCACGTCCACAGGGGGGCCCAGGGCTTTGACGCACGTTATTCCGTGGTTGCCGCCCAACTTGCCGGCTGGTGTGCTGATTGTGCAGCACATGCCGGCCGGGTTCACCAGATCGCTGGCTGAACGTCTGAACGACATGTCCAGGATCACAGTGGCTGAAGCTCAGGGCGGCGAGACTGTTGCGGAGGGCGAGGCTCTGATTGCGGCCGGAGGGCGGCACATGCTTGTGACTGCCGACGGCGCGCTGGCTCTGGACGACAGTCCCCCCATGCATGGCGTTAGGCCTGCCGTGGATATGACGATGAACTCCGCCGTCGACGTGTTCGGGCGCAGGATGGTCGGCGTCATCATGACCGGAATGGGCTCTGATGGGGCAGATGCCATGGCGCGAGTCAAGCTCGCCGGGGGAAAAACCATAGCGGAGCATGAGTCTACCTGCGTCGTGTACGGGATGCCTAGATCGGTGGTGGAGAGAGGTGTTGCCGACAAAGTGGTTCCTCTTCCGGCAATCGCCGACGAAATCGTGAATGCTGTCCTTTCGGTGTAGACGGCACGGGTCGACACCTGGTGCGAACGTAGCAGAGAATGTAAGGACTTGACCGTGAGGTATTGCCCATGGATTACGTTGACGCCGCAGACTACGAGGTTTTCCGTCGAAAAGTGACCGCGCTTACCGGAATCGACCTCGGTCTTTACAAGTCGCAGCAGATGCAGAGACGCATCAAGAACCTCCTTGACAAGGCCGGCGCTCCCACCTTCACGCACTACGGCGGTCTTCTTGAGCGCGATCCCGAGGAGTTGAAAAGGTTCTGCGACTACATAATGATAAATGTGTCCGAATTCTTTCGAAATCCCGAGAAGTTCGACGAACTAGAGGAGGATATACTGCCCTCATTGCTTCGGAGGAGTCCCAACCTGAGCATATGGAGCGCGGGCGCCTCCAATGGAGCGGAAATCTACTCTGTGGCCATGATTCTGGACGAGATAGCCCCCAGAGGATACCACAGGCTCCTGGCCACGGACATCGACTCCGGGGCGATTGCCCAGGCCTTGGCAGGAGTGTATGGCCCCCAGGATGTGAAGAATGTGTCCAGCGCCAGACTGGCGAAGTACTTCACTTTCGAAGGAAGCGCCTACACAGTCTCGCCAAAGATCAAGTCCAAGGTACAATTCAAGATGCATAACCTGCTGGCCGATAGGTTTGATCGAGGCTTTGATCTGATTCTTTGCCGCAATGTTGTGATTTACTTTACCGATGAGGCCAAGAATACGCTGTACGTCAAGTTCAGGGAGAGCTTGAAAGACGACGGCATCCTCTTCATCGGCGGCACTGAGACTATCCTCAATGCACGAGAGATCGGGTTTCTGCCCACGTCGTCATTCTTCTACAGGCGGGCGCCTCGCGGGAAGGAAGCTGCTGCTCAATGATTAGGGTCTTATCAGCGCAGGTAAAGCCGGGGATGAAGCTTGCCGAGCAGATATCGAGCCATGCCGGAGTAGTACAACTTCATGCCGGCACAATACTCAACGACAGCTCGGCAAGCAGGCTACGCGAAGCTGGGTTCGGCTCTGTCGCTGTGGAATGCCCGGGCACCGACGATGTGGTCGTAACCCATTCGGTGCCGCGGGAGCTGATGAACCACGGACGCGAGCTGTTACGTGTGTTCTACAGTCACGTAAGGGATGTGGGCGCACCCGAGAATGTGCGAGTACCATTTGGCGACCTGCTGGAACTGGTGCACGCCATGGAGGAGAGCCTTGAGCTGGTGAGCCAGAACACAATCGAGGTATGTCCGCTGACAGCGGCGGATGAGTTCGATTACGTAGTTCCGCTGAGTGTGGCGGCGGTTGCGATGTTCGTAGCCATGAAGGCGGGCCTGGCCAGGCGGTCGCATGATGTGGGCCTTGGAGCGCTGCTGTGCAATATCGGAACGGCTCTTACGGATGATCCGGCCA
>CAYZHL010000027.1:0-332 GCA_964478095.1 uncultured Clostridia bacterium
ATGATCGACACGCTGCCCAAGGATGGTCCGGGACGTCAGCTCGGCGTGGAATACGGCGCGCCGTGCGGAGTCAAGCTCGGGTATTCCTACGAAGACTACGCGGACGAAGCAGACGATACTAACAGGGTCTACGCAGGCCTGGAGGTCTCCTTCTAGTCAAGGCCATCGGCTCGCGGCCCGACTGCGACCGCGGCCGGAAGAGCAAGGGCCCGGGATATCCCGGGCCCTTGCTCATTCGACGTCACGCAGAGGGACTCGCCGCTCCTACCTATGGGATTCGCAGGCTCTGCCCCGGATAGATATCGCTGCTGAGCAGCTGGTTCAGCCCCACA
>CAYZHL010000027.1:432-1229 GCA_964478095.1 uncultured Clostridia bacterium
GACCCTGCCTGGCCTGTCGATGCCGCCGACGCGCCGCCCCTGGGCCCTCCGGGTATTCTCAGTCGTTGCCCCACGTAGATGTTTGTGCTGGTCAAGTTGTTCGCGGACATCAAGGCCTGGACTGTAGTGCCGTACCTGCGCGCGATCAGGAAGAGGGTGTCGCCGGGCTGGACGATGTAGTCAGTCCCCGTGGTCGTAGGCCGCGCGACTGCTCCAGGGATCACAAGTACCTGGCCGACAGATATTACATCTGTTGCCAAGTTGTTGGCTCTCCGGATAGCGTCCACTGTAGTCCCGAACCTTCGCGCGATGAGGAATAGCGTGTCGCCGGCTCTCACTACATATGTTCCCGGCGCGGGCGCAGGGGCGGTGACGCCGGCTGATATAAGCACAGGCACTCCCACCTGCACCTGATCGAACAGCGCCTCGACGTCGGCGTTGTACATCCTCACGCATCCGTTCGATACCGCGTGACCGATGGACTGAGGCTGGTTAGTGCCGTGTAGTCCGTGCCCCTGCCTGGTGAACGCCATCCAGCGGGTGCCGAATACCCCGCCGGGGTTGAACGCCTTGTTCAGCACAGACCAGGAACCCGTTGGAGTCGGAGTGGCCGGCTTGCCAACAGCAACCGGGTAGTGTGCGGCTTCGACTCCCCCCCTCAGCAGCACCAGACGGCGCTGCGCCAGGCCTATCTGTATCGAGAGCGGCTGGCGGCTCTGAGTTGCCTGCCTAGGAGAGACGTCCGCGCCCGAGTCAGCGGGACTGGGAGGAACGGCGGTCGCCACATTCGGGGGATC
>CAYZHL010000027.1:1239-7621 GCA_964478095.1 uncultured Clostridia bacterium
CACGCATCCCCGGGCAGCGGGAGGCCGTCGAAAAGCAGACGCCATGTCTCGGCGTCCACGATTCCAGTTTCGGGAATACCGACGCTTGCCTGGAACTGCCGTACGGCCAGTTCAGTCCGGAGCCCAAATACGTTGTCCACTTCGCCCAAGGGAAAACCTTTGAACATGAGCTGCTCCTGGACATTGCCCACGGGAACAACAGTCATGCCGCGCATTAGCACCAGTGGCCTGCATTCAGGCAATTGCGATCACCACCTGTCTGCTTTCTGCACCATTATACGCGCGGCGGCGCAAATCCGTTGAAGGATTCTCTGTTCGACCGCCGAATAAAAGTAGGTGAACCGGTGGGCGAAAGATGCCGCCGATTAATATAAAGCAGTGGGAGGACGTCAGATGGCAGGAGTAAAGCTGGAGAATGTGTACAAGAAGTTCGGCAACGTGGTCGCGGTAAATGATGCCAACCTGGAGATCCGCGACAAGGAGTTCCTGGTACTGGTGGGCCCTTCGGGGTGCGGGAAGTCGACAACTCTCCGGATGGTGGCCGGGCTTGAGGAGATCACTTCAGGCGACATCTACATCGGCGACACTCTGGTCAACGACATTCCGCCAAAAGACCGCGACATCGCGATGGTTTTCCAAAACTACGCGCTGTACCCACATATGGACGTCTACAACAACATGGCTTTCGGCCTCAAGCTGCGCAAATTCCCCAAGGCTGAGATCGACGCCAGGGTGAAGGATGCTGCTCGCATCCTGGGCATTGAGAACCTTCTCGATCGTAAGCCCAAGGCCCTGTCGGGCGGCCAGCGGCAGCGTGTTGCCGTGGGGCGCGCCATCGTTCGCGAACCCAAGGTCTTCCTTATGGACGAACCCCTGTCCAACCTGGACGCCAAGCTTCGAGTTCAGATGAGGGCAGAGCTGTCGCAGCTCCACAACAGGCTGCAGACGACGATAATTTACGTTACCCACGACCAGACCGAGGCCATGACCATGGGCGATCGCATCGTGGTGATGAAAGACGGCTTCATCAAGCAGGTGGGAGCGCCTCTTGAGATCTATGAGCATCCCGACAACATGTTTGTCGCAGGTTTCATAGGCAGCCCCGCAATGAACTTCGCGCCGGGCGTCCTCCGAAAAGAAGGAGACGACTACATTGTGGATTGCGAGAGCTTCCGCATCGGGGTGCCGCGCGGCAGGTTCGAGGGACTGGAGGAGTACGTCGATGACAAAGTGATCTTGGGCATCAGGCCCGAGAACATCGAGGATATCGACTTCGTTGCAGAAGCGCCCGAGGATAGGATAGTGAACTGCAAGGTGGATGTGATCGAGCCTATGGGCGCCGAGGCCTACCTGTACTTGACGACTGGCCCCCATTCATTCGTGGCCAGGGTCAACCCGCGCACCAATGCTCGAGACGGCCAGCCTCATTCAGTCGTGCTCAACATGGATGAGTGCCACCTGTTCGATCCATCTACTGAGAACACAATCAGATAGCGCATGCCAATGCATCGCCGGGGCTCAATGCCCCGGCGTATCGTTGTACGGCGTCTATTGACTGGAGGGGTAGTGTATGGGCACGGAGAGCGAGCGCCTCTTCATTGGCATTGATCTTGGGGGCACGAAAATAGCTTCGGCGCTGGTAGATGCGGATATGAGGATTGTTGACCGCGTAGTAGTCGCCACCAGGCCGCAGGAGGGGCCGAACGCCGTCATTGGCAGGATGCTCGACACGGCGCGGGATCTTGCCGCAAGGAAGGGGCTTGACGCGAGCGATGTCCGGGCCATAGGGATCGGCTGCCCCGGGCCCCTGGATCAGCAAACCGGCATAGTGCTGGACGCACCCAATCTGATGTGGAAAGACGTCTCCCTTGCGGCGCCGATGGCCGAGGCCACCGGGAGGCCCGTTTATGTCGAGAACGACGCCAATGTCGCGGCGCTCGCAGAGAACAGGCTGGGCGCCGGCAGAGGCACGGGCAACATGATGTACATTACTGTCAGCACAGGCATAGGCAGCGGGCTCATTCTCGGCGGCAGGCTATACGTGGGCGCTTCGGGAGGCGCCGGGGAGCTAGGTCATGTGACCATGCTCGCTGACGGCCCGCTGTGCGGGTGCGGGAATCGCGGGTGCCTGGAATCGCTGGCATCGGGCACTGCGATCGCGCGGCGAGCGCGCGAAATTGCAGCGCGCCCTGGAGGCGAGGGGATTCTCAGGGCCGCGGGCGGCGACATGAGGGCCATAGACGCATCGCTGGTTGCGTCGGCGGCGACCGCAGGCGACGCGGAGGCGGCAGCCATAATGCGCGCCGCGTTCGAATATCTTGGCATTGCAGTAGCGAACGTTGTAAACCTTCTCAATCTGGATATGGTAGTAATCGGCGGCGGAGTGGCGCGAGTCGGCGACATGCTGTTTGATACTGTACGGCGCCTGGTCAGGCTTCGGTCTTTCGCATGTATGGCCAGGGACGTAACGATAGTCCCGGCCTCGCTGGGAGCCGATGCCGGCGCCCTCGGAGCCGCGTGCTACGCAGCTGAAGCGTTGGCCGTTCGGGAGCAGCATGGCGTGGGCTGTTGAGTGAGTACTTGCCTGGCTTGGGGGGACGTGCGTGAGGAGACTGCTGGCCGTACTGGCTCTGGCCGTGGCTACGGCTCTTGCGACCGCAATGTTGTTGACGCTGCCCCAGACGTGCGCCGGCCAGACGCTTACAGTATGGGAGGCCGACGACCCGGTCGGCGATGACGATGGGCCGGGTACCTACACATATCCCACGAACCCGGCGTTTTCGCCTTTTTCGGGAATCTTCGACCTCACGAAGTTCAGAGTCCTTCACGATTCCGACAATGTGTACTTTGAGATCGTCCTGTCCAGGATCGCCAATACCTGGAACGCCCCCGAGGGGTTCAGCCACCAGCTCGTCAATGTTTACCTGGACACAACTCCGAACGCAGGGCGCGTTGATACTCTGCGCGACGGCCCGTTCGTGCTCTTCAGCTCGCGATACGCGTGGGATGTGAACATCAAGATCATGGGGTGGGGCGGTACGCGCGTCTACTTTGCATCGGACGACACGTCATCGTCAGGGGTGTACGATGGGGTTTTCGCCGAAGCGCTCCCGGATGATACGACCATTCGGGCCGTGCTGCCCAAGAAGGTGGTGGGCGAGCCGTCCGACTCCTGGAAATACTATGTGTTGGTGCCTTCGGAGGACGGCTATGGTCCTGACAATCACCGACCTGTGATGTCCAAGGCCGACGCCTGGGTATTCGGCGGCGGGTCTGACCTGGATGTGAACCCCAACGTCATCGACATTCTGGCGCCCGAGTCCGGTCCGACGTCTCAGCATAGCCAGCTTGGCTCATGGAGCGAACCCGACCGCCGCTTGGCCGTTCTCTATCCCGCTAATGCCGATAGTAGGGTAACCCTCGGGATTCGCGTGGTGGCGGTTGTAACGGCGGCCCTGCTCACAGTGGCAGTGTTGGGTTACTTCGCGGCCAGGGCCGTTCGCGGCAGGCCAGGCAGTTGAGGAGGACGCATTCTGTGATCCCATGGAAACCATTGGCGCGGTGCACCGCAGCTGTCGTCGCTCTGTTTGTGATCACAACCGTCGTAGTGCCGTGCTGCGCGGCGCGCCGCACTTGGCTGGATTGGCTTCTTGGCGCGCCTGAGCGGCAGGAAAGCGGGCCGCCCGATGAGCCTGCCGAGAGAACCCTCGAGGTCGTGTTCGCATTCTACATGACCGGTGATACCTCGCCGGAATCTCTGGAATCAGCGTCGTCCACGTGCGAGCAGTTGTTGGACATGCTCCTTCTGGCGCCTGGCCGCAAGTTCTCTGTTGGGATGTCGGCGCGGCTCGCGTCGGCGCTTGCCTGGTCGGGGTCACGCGCGCTTCGGCTGATGCGCGACGGAGTTGCGCGTGAGCAGTTTGAACTGATGGGCGCCACACACTCTGATGCTGTTGTGGCTGCACTGGACCCGTGGGACGCACGCCTTGCCATTCACTACGGCGCCGGAACACTCCACGACATCTTCGGCAGGGCCCCGACGGGTTTTTGGAACCCATCGGGTGTGTGGCGGCAGGAGATCGTGCTGCCGATCAGCGCCGAAGGCTATTCGCATACGGTAATCGACAGCAGAATAGTGGATGCGAGCGGGCTGAACGGGTTACCAACCCATGCTCCTCTGCGGGTATCGTGGGGCGGTCGCGAAATTGTGGTTTTCCAGGCGGACGCGGACTTCGCCCGCGCTGTGGATCAGAGCGTCGGAGCAGGTTCGCCTGCGCCTGCCATCGCCTATCTCGAGCGCGCATATGCCGAGGATCTGGCGGACGCTGCAGTCGTGGTGTACGCGCGCGAGGTGCGGGCGGGCGATGAAGGCCAGTCCTTGCAGGGATTCGCTTCGCTTTTCGCGGCACTTGAAAAGGAAACGTGGCTCAGGTTGACCACATTCGAAGAGAGAGTGCATGCTGGCCCCCGCCCACGCTCAGTAGCCCAGATACCCGAGGGCGAGCCGGCGCAAGTACGCCAGGCCGCTGATGGAGCGGGCCACGCCAACTGGCAGGAGTACAATTCCAATTCGCCCGTGCTGCAGGACATGAGGAGTCTGTATGGAGACGTACGACGGCGGATTCAGGCCGTGGAAGAGGACTTGCACAGGGCGGCAGTGTCTCAGGTGCCTGCCGCCTCGCGCCTGCTGGACCATGCCAAGCTCGTGTTCGCATGGCATCAGCGCGAGTTTGGCCGTCCTGGCGCGGAGAGCGGCGGGTCAGAACAATGGGAAGCGGTTCGGAAAGCCTATGTCGCCGCCCTCGCCGCATGGCAGTGCGCCCATCCGGCTACATCGGCCTACCGCGAGGATGTAGATAGAGACGGCACTGAAGAAGTGGTGGTGGTCAGTCCGACCGACATGTTCGTGTTGTCTCCCATCGGCGGCAGGCTGCTGTATTGGTACGATCTAGAATACGGCGACCAGATAGTCGGCTCAGATCTAGGCGAGGCGGGGGGATGGGCGTTGATGGACTCGATCGCCGCGCTCTCCGCTCCCGGTCTTCCTGCGGTTGTGTATAGCGTGGAACTGAGCCCGGACTCCCGAAGCATAGTATTCGAGGCAACTGCCGGCGCGGTGCGACTGCGAAAGGAGTTCGTCCGCGGCCAGAAAGGGTTCCGGGTGCAATATGCGCTGCGCGCCCGAGGTCGGGTGGACTTCAGCGTAGCCAACGCCTTCTGCCCTGACCTCGACCGGATCAAGGATACACTCGCTTACCTGCACGCCGATAGCTCGCCGGCGAGCGCGCTTGTGCCCGGCTCGTCTTTCGGGCTGGCCAATGTGGTGTCGGGCAGTGCAGTATTGGCGACTATCGATCCGGGCGCCGCCGACACTGTGCCGACGGCCCAGGTGTGGTCTGACTCTGCGCAGTTTGGCAGGAGTCTTTCGCTCGGGTACAGGCTGCAGATGTGGCCGGGCGCCTCCGCGACAATGTCCGTCGGCTTCGAGAGGGTGAGAATACGGGCATCGGCGCCTCCGGTACTCTGGGTTGAGCCGAGCGGCGGCAGCGTTATGGCGGCGATACCTTCCTACACGCGCCGAGTGTCAGTTCGCCAAGTATCGGCGGAGGGCTTCCCTGTTGACACGCTCATGCTCACAACTGCTCGAAGCAAGGGGGCCAACGCGCCCGACGCCGCGGCGCCCATGCCGCCGGGAGCGTACGACCTGATAGCCGAGTCCGTGCTGGGGCGAACTACCACTATAGAGCGGGCTGATCGGTACACTTCTCAGGCTGCGCGGTTCGAGTTCTTCCCCCGAATCACAGATTCCCGTGTCGAATTGGCGCCCGGATATCGGCGCGTGGGTTCGATGATGAGCATTCTCTGGGTTATGCTGGGTGCCGCAGCGGTCTTGGGGGGAGCTGCGGTGATAGCGCGCTCGGCACGGCGCAGAACCCCTCGCTGATGGTCTGACATAACGCATAATTCGCATCTCCCGGCCAAACATAAGACTGCGGCGCCGGCGACCGGCCGGTACCGTAGTCTCTTGTTTTCCGGGAAGGGATGCACGTTGCGTGTGATGATGATCAGCTGGGAGTACCCTCCTCGTGTAGTGGGCGGGCTGGCGCGCCACGTTCAGGAACTCGCGATAGCGATGTCGGAAACCCGAGAAGTGCACGTGGTGACCTGCGCTGCGGAGGGCGCCAGTCCAGTTGGGCGCGATCGGAGCGTATGGGTGCACAGAGTCGACCCAGTAGGGCCCCGTACAGACGATTTCCTGTCATGGGCGATGCAGCTTTCCCATGCTCTCCTTGCCTGCAGTTGCCGCGTTGCTGCAGATATCGGGCCATTCGACCTTGTGCATGCTCACGATTGGACAGCGGCGCTGGTCGGCGCCGGGCTC
>CAYZHL010000027.1:7631-10155 GCA_964478095.1 uncultured Clostridia bacterium
GACCCTCCCGTCGTAGAGTCTGCCGCGGTTGCGGACGATCTCGGCGCGCGCGTGTTCGACGCCGTGGCCCTCGGCGCCCGCCCGGGCTTCCTCTTCTGGCTACTATCCATGCCACCGAGTTTGGGCGCAACGGTGGCCTCTGCACTCCGACGCAGCGCCGGATATCCGATCTTGAGTGGTTCCTCTGCTATGAGGCGTGGCGCGTGATCGTCTGCTCGCTGCACATGCAGCATGAGGTGATGGGCGTGTTTGGGCTTCCCGCAGACAAGGTCCGTGTGATACCAAATGGTGTAGACGCGGAGCAGTTCGCCCAGGCCGGTGCGTACCGCGGCGTAGGGGGCGCAGGGGCCGGCGACGGTAGCATCATTCTATTCGTCGGAAGGCTCGTGCACGAAAAGGGAGTGCACACACTGATCGAAGCGATGCCCAAGATACTGAGGTACTGGCCCGGCGCTAGGCTGGTGATAGTGGGCAGAGGGCCGGCCGAGGAAAGCCTGCGCCGGCTGGCTGCCGGTCTTGGCCTCGGAGGCAGTGTATCAATGGTCGGCTTCGTTTCGGATGATGAGCGAAACCGGCTCTACGGTATGGCCGCTGCGGCGGTTGTGCCCAGTCTGTACGAGCCCTTCGGGATCACAGCCCTTGAAGCCATGGCTGCCGGCGCACCCCTCATTGCGGCCGACACGGGAGGCCTTGCCGAAATCGTCAAAAACGGCGTGAATGGCTGGCAGTTCTATGCGGGCAGCTCGAATTCTCTTGCCGACGCGGTTCTGCACGTCCTGCATAGCCCGGAAGCCGCGAGGAAAGCCGCGGAGGTTGCCCGCCGCGAAGTGCTGTCTGTGTACGATTGGAAGGCCATCGCGCGCACGACCATCAGTGTATATGACGAGGTCCTGAGGGACGCTGCGGCGCAGGAGGAGGCGATGGCCAGGTGAAAGCGGTGATCATGGCTGGCGGCAAGGGTACGCGGCTTCGGCCGCTCACCTGCAAACTTCCCAAACCGATGGTGCCGGTGGCATGTCGGCCTATGATGGAGCACGTGGTTCACCTGCTGTTGGCGCACGGTCTTCGCGACCTGGCATGCACTCTCTGCTACATGCCTGATACCATCCAGAGTCATTTCGGCGACGGAACCTCTCTCGGGTGTTCCATCAGGTACTCTATAGAGGAGACGCCTCTCGGCACTGCAGGCAGTGTGCGTGCGTTGGGCGATTTCCTGGACGACACATTCCTGGTGATCAGCGGCGACGCCCTTACCGATATCGATCTTGCTTCGGCGGTCGAATTCCACAGGCAGAAGGGCGCGGCCGCCACCATCGTGCTCACACGCGTGGAGACTCCATTGGAGTACGGTGTGGTCATAGTAGACGGGGACTGCCGCATCACGCGCTTTCTGGAGAAGCCCAGCTGGGGAGAGGTATTTAGCGACACGGTGAACACTGGAATCTACGTGCTGGAACCGGATGTCATGGAGCTCGTCGAGGCTTCGCGGGAGTCTGATTTCAGCAAGAATCTGTTTCCACGGCTTTTGGCCGACGGTTATCCGATGTTTGGCTATGTGGCTGAAGGATATTGGTGCGATGTGGGCAACCTGGAGCAGTACCGCAACACTCATCTGGACATCCTGGATGGACGAGTTCGCGTGGCTATCCCCGGCGAGCTGGTGGATGAGGGCGTGTGGATCGGCGAGGGGGCCGAAGTCGAAACCGGAGCGATTCTCAGGGCGCCGGTGGTAGTAGGGCCCCGCGCAAGAGTGGAGCGGGGCGCTGCGGCCGGCGACTATTCGGTGATAGGCGCGTCGTCCATACTGGCGGGCGGCTCTTCCGTGCGGCGTTCCATACTGTGGCCAGGCGCGTTCGTAGGGCAGAACGCCCAGGTGCATGCGGCTATTCTCGCGTCCAGAGTGAGTGTTAAGGCCGGTGCTTCGGTGCTCGAAGGGGCGGTTGTCGGCTCGGGCAGTTCCATAGGCGAGCGGGCCCAGGTGAAGGCAGGTGTGAAGATCTGGCCCGACAAGGCGGTGGACGGAGGCTCCCAGGTCAACGCCAGCCTTGTGTGGGGTGCGCCATGGTCAAAGCGCCTTTTCGGTAGACTGGGAGTGGCCGGGCTATCCAACATAGAGGTGACACCGGACTTTGCCGCACGCCTGGGAGCGGCCTATGCATCGTGCTTGCCCGAGGGGCTGGTCATCACAGTATCAAGCGATGTCCACCCTGCCTCCAAGATGACCAAGGCGTCACTGGCCTGCGGCGCCATATCGATCGGCGCCGCAGTTGCGGATCTGGGCAATGCGACTACCGCTGTGGCGAGGCATGCTGTGCCTGCGCTCAGGGCGACCGGAGGCATGCACGCACGAGTGTCGCCGGCTGATGACAATGTCACGGTCATCGAGTTTCTGGACCCCAGGGGCATCAATATCGACAAGGCTCTGGAACGCAAGATAGAGAACGCCTTGCTCACTGAGGATTACCGGAGGGTTGCCGCGAGCCGCGTCGGCAAGATCATCTATGAAACCAGAATGACGCAGCTG
>CAYZHL010000027.1:10185-17697 GCA_964478095.1 uncultured Clostridia bacterium
ATACCACGAAGACTATCTGAAAGACATCATGAGCCTGATTCCCGGTGCGCTCGGCTGCACGCTCAAGAAGACACATGCCTTCCAGGGCGCGTGGGCCATGGCTGAACTTGCGGACGCGGTCGTGGCCGAAGGGGCCCGGCTGGGTGTTCTGCTCGACCGAAACGCAGAACAGTTGGCTTTGGTGAATGAACGAGGCGAGAGCGTGTGCGATGAGGACGTGTTGGCCTTGATCTGCTCTGCGCTGCTCAAGTCGCACTCGGGCGGGGCTGTAGTCGTCCCCGTCACTGCCCCCGGATCTGTCGAGAAGGTGGCGATGGGTTTCGGCGGGCGCGTTGTGCGGTCGCAGGCCAACCCCAGGTCCATGATGGAGAAGGCCATCGAGGCTAAGGTGATGATGGGCGAGGCGAGCGTGCCTCAGTTTCAGCCCATGCTGGACGGGCTTTTCGCTCTGGTTGTTCTGCTGGAGCAGCTCGCACGCGACAGCACACCGCTTTCGCTGATGGTCAGTGCAATGCCGCGCTCCTTCATGACCCGGCGTCTTGTAGATTGCCCGTGGCAATCGAAGGGCCGGGTGATGCGGCATCTGATCGAGGAATCCGACAGCGAAGAAGTCCAGCTAGTAGACGGCATTAAGGTCTACACCGATCAGGGATGGACGCTCATATTGCCCGATTCGGAGGACCCTGTCTTCCACGTCTACAGTGAGGCGGCAAGCCAAGAGATCGCGGAGGAGATCGCAGGCATCTACGTATCCAGGATCGCGGATGCCATGGGCGACGCGGAGTAGATCGTGTAGTCAATGTCGGGGAATATGTTGTCTGTTGACTCCAGATCGCTCACCAACTCATGATCCACATCCGAATTGCGAATGGCGTCATAGAGACGGTTAAACCTGGATATGTGGCTCTTGGTGCGCTTTACGGCATAATCGACGCAGGTGCCGGCCTTCATGATGAACGCCCAGTCGGAGCTCTGCGCCAGCATGAGTTCGCGGGCGGCCTGGTTGAGCGCCCGCCGGACCAGATCCGGCTGCGGCATGACGTAGTCGTTGGCGAGCTGAGTCATCCGACGCGCCATCATGTGCAGATGCGGATAGATCCAGTGATTGCAGTCTGCCAACCACACCTCGCTGTAGCCCATGTAGCCCCATGACGACATGGAAGGTACGGACACCTGAGCGCGTGTGCGCTCATCGAGGTAGTCTCCGGCGGTAATGAGCTTGATCACGTTCTGGTCGTAAGCTATCTTGCGTATGACGAACTCCAGGAACTCGGGGCCTTCAAACCACCAGTGCCCGAAGAGCTCAGCGTCATATGGAGCGACCACTATTGGTTTTGTGTCCATGACCGATGCCAAGTGCTCGATCTGCCGCTCGCGGTTGAACACGAAGTTGCCTGCATGCGTAGCGGCCTTGTTCACCGCCCATTCACGCACATATGGCTGCTTGTGTTCAGTACGCCCGGTGACGCGGTAGTACTTGATGCCAGTATGTGTTCTAGCGGGGCAACCGCCCATGAACGGCCGTATGTAGTCCCAGTCGAGATCGTAGGCGATGTCGCGGTAGAACTCCCTGTAGTCGAAGTCGCCCGGATACCCCTCGTTCGCGCTCCACACCTGCTTGGACGATTCCATGTCTCGCCCGAAGGCCGCCACGCCTGAAGGGCAGTAGATGGGTGCGTATACGCCATATCTCGGCCTGGGGCTGGCGTTTTCTATGCCGTGGGCGTCGGTGAAGAAATACCGAACTCCCGCTTCCCGTAAGTAGGCGTCGATGCCCGGGTAGTATCCGCATTCGGGCAGCCACATGCCCCTGGGGGCGGTCCCGAACGTTCTGCGGTAGTAGTCAACGGCGGCGATGATCTGGGCGCGGGCCGCGGACGGACATACCTCCATCAGCGGCAGGTATCCATGGGTGGCTGCAGTGGTTATGAGCTCTATTCGGCCCTGGCCGGCAAGACGTGCGAACCCTCCGACTACATCACGCTGAAGGGCGTCATTGTAAACGGACCTGACATGTTGGAATCGTTCCAGGTACATCTCGGCAGTCTCGCGGAACTCCGGTTGCCATCTAGTCCGAGATGTCTCGAGCTCGGCCAAGCGACACAGGCCGTCTATGAATTGGGAGAAGCGCTCCTGAAGAAGACGGTCGCGGCACATCGACATCAGCGTGGGTGAGAGCGATACCGTGAGTCGGTACGGCACTCCCTCAGCTGCCAATCGGGCCAGCATTCCGTATAGCGGGATATATGTCTCCGTCAGAGCCTCGTAGTGCCATTTTTCCTCCAGATACGCGTCGCCGTGCGCGTGGCGAACGTACGGAAGGTGAGCGTGGAGCAGTATTGCCAGGTAACCCTTGGGTTCACTCACTGATCATCACCTGCCGTCTGCGGGTTGGGTTCGGGCGACTGCCCAGGATACACGGCGCGACATTAGCCGGTCGGCCGATTCCGCGGTTACCTCGATGGGGAGTTCGCCCACGGGGAGAGCGATCCTCACTGAGAAAGTGCCGTCGGAAGCCACACTCACGTTCATGCCCGACACGCTGACCTGTGACCCCGGCTCGGTTGCTCCGTACACTACGAGTTCCGCATCTGCCCGCAGCCAGTACTGGCGCGCGGCTATCTCCGGGGCGCGCGTGGGCGCGGGCGGTCCCACTGGGCTGGATACGGCCCCCACTCCTCCGGAGCCCAGAGCAATCTCGCGGGCCCACTCTTCTGCTCGCATCGCCTGAGCCGGGATGCCCGGCGACGCAGTGTAGACACGGCGGCGGCCGTGCGCGACCGCTTCCAGCGCGCGAATGGAAAGCCATTCCTCGTCGCGAACCTCTGAGGGCCCCACTCGCGGCGTATGCACTACGTTGGAACGCGCAATCAACCGAAACTGGTCGGCGCCGGATGTCAGACCCAGGTCCACGCAGTATGACCTGTCAGGTTCGCATACGTTGATGTACCAGTTGTTCGCGAAGGGATGGACGTCAATCGCGACTCGCTTCGCGAAATCGGCGCCGTTGCACATGGTCGTGTCATTTACCCTGAGAGTGAGGCGACTGCTCGGCAGTCTGTCTCCGAGTTCGCTTGCGAGGTCCAGCGCTGTCTCCTGGGATATTTCCCAGTAGGCGTGCATCCAGAATGGATCGCGCACTTGCAGCACAATCCGGGTTTCGCCGTAACCGGCGGGTACTTGACACGCGTTGACTTCGCCAGACGAGTCGTGCACGAAAGGACCTCCTCATGACACCCAAGCGCAATCTCTCTGGTATTCTATCCGGCCCGAGCCGGGGCTATCCCGTCGGGATAGTGCCGGGCGGTTGGGTAAGAATACTTCATGCTGTAGGAGGTGTAGCGCATGTCGTCTTGCGGATCATTTGCCCTGGTGCTTCATTCACACATCCCATACTGCCGGAAGTCGGGTGTTTGGCCTTTTGGTGAAGAATGGGTATTTGAGGCCATGGCCGAGACATACATTCCAATTCTTGACCTTTTGTCGGCAGCCATCGACAGCCGCCTCGAGCCTCGTGTCGCTGTTAGCCTGTCCCCGGTTCTAGCCGAGCAACTGGCAGATTGCTACATGAAGTCACGGTTTGTGGAGTACGTGGAAATGCGCAAGAAAGCCGCGGTGCACGATGCTGAGAGGCATGAGGCCGAGCATGACGACAGGCTGGCCCTGCTGGCTACGGAATACGCAGAGTACTACGAGTACGTGGCGGACAGGTTCTCGAACCACTACAACAGCGACTTGCTGGGCGCCGTTGCCGGCTTGGCATCACGCGGCGTGATCGAGCTTCTGGCTACCGCTGCCACACATGCCTACCTTCCGCTGCTGCCTGCGGAGCGAGTACGCGTCCAGATGAGATTGGGTTGCGAAGCGTGCGAGCGTCATTTCGGGGTCAGGCCCAGAGGCGCGTGGCTTCCGGAATGCGGCTATCGGCCGGCGGTTATTGAGCGCGTCTTGACTGAGTGCGGCATAGACTACTTCGTAGTCGATACCCACGCCATAGCCGGAGGCGCAGTACGGGAAGCATACGGGGCTGAGGCTAAGTGCTCGGGGGCCGCGCCTGCCGGGTACGGCCTGAGCCCGAGCATGGCCACGCTCAGGCCGTATACGCTGTCGGGCTCCGCGGTGTCGGTATTTGCCCGGGACGAGGTCACTGCCGCTCAGGTGTGGTCGAGGGAAACGGGGTATCCGGGCGACGGCAATTACCGCGAGTTCCACAGGCGAGACAGCGTCTCAGGCCTGCAGTACTGGCGCGTTACCAACAAGCTTCTGGATCTGGGCCAAAAGCAGCTGTACGATCCTGTCGCAGCAGACGACACGGCCCGGGAACACGCCCGGCACTTCGTCGAACTCGTCGCCTCGAGGCTCGCGAGATACCACGACGCCTGCGGCGAACAAGGGTTGATAGTCGCCCCGTACGACATGGAGCTGTTCGGGCATTGGTGGCACGAGGGCACAGTGTGGCTCAGACACGTTCTCAACCTGCTTACCAGTGATGAGCGCGTGACGCTTACTACTCCGGGCGCCTATCTGGCCGCCCACAGACCATCCGCCGAAGTGAGCATCGCCGAGTGCTCGTGGGGGCACGGAGGCAGACACAGTACGTGGGCCAATGCGGACACGGCGTGGATGTGGGAGTCACTGGCCCGGGCGGAGACGCTTCATGCCTCACTTGCGGAAAAGCGCCCCGCGCTCCGAGGCACGCTCTTGGCCATGGCGGAACAGGCCGGACGCGAGCTGATTCTGCTAGAGGCGAGTGATTGGCCGTTTTTGGTCACTACCAGGCAGGCAAAGGAATACGCGGAGGAGCGCTTCTTGCGGCACCTGGGCGACTACGAGACGCTGGCCGGCGCCGCTCTCGCCGGGGCCAGCGACGACGCGGCGGTGGCTGTGCTCAGTTCGGCCGCCATGCGCGACTCGCTCTTCGCCTGGGCGGGCAGCGAGAAACTGTGATATACTCTGAGGTGCAATCTACGGAGGTGAGGTGCGCCGCAATGATCGACCTGACCCTGGCTTCCGGCCTGCCCATGGCGCTTGGAGACGACCACAAGCTGATTTTCTCCGACCCGCTGCCCGACACCGCTCCTGCAGTGCGCAAAGACACCGACATGATGGACGTGTGGCTATCGCCAGACAAGACTGCGGACAGAGAGATCTACTATATGTACAGAGACGTACACCTGCCCGACCATGAGGAGCTCATCCGGGGCAGCGGCCTCAGGTACGACGTTACTGTCATCCTTCCGGGTAAGGTAGGCCACGAGTTCATCAAGACTGCCGGGCACTATCATCCGGTGAAGCATGGCTCGAAAACTACATATCCCGAGGTTTATGAGGTCCTGTTCGGAGTGGCGCACTACCTGCTTCAGATGGCCGACGCAAGCTCCGGAGATATCGCGGACGCGGTGCTTGTCGAAGCGGAGGCAGGCGACAAGGTAGTCATCCCGCCAGGGTATGGGCACATAACAATAAACCCGTCCTCCGAGCCTCTGGTCATGTCGAACTGGGTGGCCGCCGGCTTTGCGTCTGAGTACGGGATGATCAAAAGACACAGGGGCGGAGCATACTTCGAAATAGACGAGACGACCGGCGCCAGCCGACTGGTCCCGAACAAGCGACACGAAGGAGTCGCGCCTCTTCGGAGCCTAGACCCTCGCGACCTGCCCACTTTGGCCCTTACGAGGGGATACCCCATGTATCAGGCTTTCGCAGATTCTCCCGATAGGTTCAGGTGGCTTGTTCAGCCTGAGCAGTTCGAGCAGGAACTGGCGTTCGTCATCGGTAGGTAGGCACTGGGGCGAGGTGAGGTCAATGGGCCACGCGGCGGAACCACGTGTCGTTGCACTGGGCGGCGGAACGGGCCTGTCTACCCTCTTAAGGGGGCTGAAACACCACACTGGCAGCATTACAGCTATCGTCACTGTCACCGACGATGGGGGCAGTTCGGGAAGGCTTCGCGCGGAGATGGGAGTACTCCCTCCGGGCGACATACGCAGCTGCCTGGTGGCATTGGCTGACGCAGAACCTCTCATGAAGGAGCTCTTCGACTACAGGTTCAATGGCGAAGGTCCGCTTGCCGGCCATAACTTCGGAAACCTGTTCATAGCTGCCATGAGCGAGATAATGGGCGATTTCGAGCTGGCCGTCAAGGAGTCCAGCAGGGTGCTCTTGGTCCGGGGCGAGGTGCTCCCTGCCACCTTAGATGACTGCACACTCGGCGCATTGTTGATGGACGGTCGAGAGATCCTCGGCGAGACCAAAGTGGGCGGCAGCGCGTCCGGGATAGAGCGAGTGTTCTTGCGTCCCGCGCGTCCCAGCCCCCTGCCGGAGGCACTGCGCGCGATAGAGGAGGCCGACGCGATTGTGCTGGGTCCGGGCAGTCTGTACACCAGCGTCATGCCGAATCTGCTGGTAGACGGAGTGGCTGACGCGATCGCAGGGTCCGAGGCAGTCAAGATATACGTGTGTAATGTCATGACTGAACCCGGCGAGACTCAAGGGTATACTGCCCAGGATCACCTGGCCGCCATTTTCCGCCATGCCGGACCGCATGTTGTTGACTGGATAATCGTCAATGATGCTCCGATAAGTGACGGAATGGTTCGAAAATACCTGCACGAAGGCGCTGAGCCAGTGGAATGGGACAGGAGTATTCTTGAGTCGATGGGAGTCCATGTGGTGGAAGCGCCTGTGGCAAGCCAGGCTGAGTTGGTGAGGCATGACCCCGACGCGATTGCGGCGGAAGTCACGGCTCTGGTTGCGCCGAGGAAACCCGTGCTACAGCCGGGTGAACCTGCAAACGAGCACGGACGCAATGAACCCTGCCAGGCCCGCGAGCAGTGCGACGGGTACAGTGTGGCGAGTTCGCGTTATCCCGACTGAGCCAAGGTAGAGCGCGATGATGTAGAGAGACGTGTCTGCAGAACCTTGTATCACGGATGCCAGTAACCCAGGAGCCGAGTCCGGCCCGTGCACCTCCAAAAGCTTGGCCAAGTACCCCAGGGCCCCCGATCCCGATATGGGCCGAAGTGCAGCGAGGATCATGAGATCAGGGTGCACTCCCAAAGCGCGCGCCACGGGGGAGAGGGCGCGCGCTGCTGCATCCAGCGCTCCTGAGCCTCGGAACAACCCCACAGCGACGAACATGGCGATCATGGCTGGGGCAATGCGCAGTATCGTCCTCAGGCCGTTCGATGCGCCTGCGATAAAGCAACCATATACATCAACGCCCCGCACGGCCCCGTACACGGGTATTCCCACGAGCATCAGAAGCACAACATAATAGGGCAAGGTTGTGAGCTGTGTCATCGGCGCCCGAGGCCTCTCTTCCTGAAAGCGAAGTCCAGGATCACTGCAGCTGCCGTAGAACACGCGGTCGCGACAACCGTGGCGCCGATAACGGCGGCCGGATCGGTCGAGCCCATTTCTGCTCTCAGAGAGATAATGGTCGTGGGAACTAGGGTGAGGCTGGATGCCGTGATAATGATGAAGGTACACATGGCGTCAGTGGGTTCTGCC
>CAYZHL010000028.1:0-483 GCA_964478095.1 uncultured Clostridia bacterium
GGGTCGTGTCGTAGGGTAAACGGTCGCCCACCGCAAAGTCGCCGTAGCACCACCCCATCGCCCCGATGACACCCTCCGAGAGCAGCCCGTGCAGCGTAGTGCGATAGTACCCCTCGGCGACGTCTTCGGCGCACATCTGGCTGGTGGCGCCAAACTCCTCGAAGAGAACGTCGGCGCCTCCGCCCAGCGCCCGCGTGAGGGCGGCGCAGAACGGGACGAAGTAAGTGTTCCTCACTCCGTCCAGCCGCTCCGGGCATGAGTCGGCATACAGCGGATATGCGTGCATACACAGGAAGTCCAGGCCTCCGGCTAGGTCGTCCATGCGAAACCCGCAGTCTTCGGTGAGACTAGTGATGTGAGTGCCCGCCGTGACCGGGTGCTCCGGGTCATGCAGTTTGAGCTCTGATGCGAGGGTGTGGATCCAAAGCCATCCTGAGTGACGATCCCGCGGGCGCGCGAATATGTCCTGCTCGTTCGCGAGAT
>CAYZHL010000028.1:493-3233 GCA_964478095.1 uncultured Clostridia bacterium
CAGAATAGGGGTCGCGCCCGCCCCTCCACGGCACGTCCCAGTTCTCTCCGCTCATGTGCCCGCAGAAGAACGTAGGGATGACCCTCACCCCTGCCTCATCCGCCATGACTAGAAACTCGTCGAACCGACGAACCATCGTCTCGTCGATGACCTCAGGGGAGGGCTGGAAGTCCGCCCACTTCAGAAAGATTCTGACCGCGTTCATTCCCATGCGCGCAATCATGCGCATGTCGTCCGTGATCTCTTCGCGGTCGAATTCGGTCCACATCTGGACGCCGTGATTTCTCGGCCAGTAGTTCACGCCGGTTATGAATCTCATCTCTGTCCATCCTTTGCATCGATGCTGCTGTAGATCGCCTCGGCTGCATCGATATCCTGTTCGCCTCGGAAAAACCCTACACGCCATGTGCCTCCCGGATACACGCCCCAGTTCACAACGGATCCGCCCGGCTTCCACCAGCTGTGCACAATCACGTAGCTGGACTCTAGGTTCCCGTACCATCGGTTGGCCTTGAGCAGCGTGGAGCCTTCCCGAAACGCCGCGACCACTCCAATGTCGGGTCCGTACCACACTATCCACCGCGGAAACCCCTGCACGTCGCGGTTCACCCGGCGAGCTTCTTCCGAATCACCGTACCAGGGGGCGTCGACATTCAGCGCCCAGCCTGCTTCCTGCAGTCCTGCAATGTCGTCCAATAGACGCCAAGTGACAGTCATGTCCAAGAAGTCATGATGGAACTCGAACACCCAATCCGCGCGGATGGGAGCAACATGGCCGGTGTTGGTGGGTAGAAAGCCCACGAACTCTATACCGCGCAAGGCAAGGAGAACACGACCGTCTTCTTCCTCGCGTACCTCGGCCCGGACCGGCTTACCCGGCTTGTGAGTTCCCCACCCTCCTACGCCCAGCCAGAGCGATGACGGCTTCCCCACGTAGGCCAGGAGTTCGCGGAGCTCGCCGTCGCCGCCCGGGTCGGCCGATATATAGTCGATGAACACCGGGTCGAGTGAGATCCCGATGCCATATGTATCCGACCGGTACTCGAAATAGGGCTCGGCATATGCGATTTCGGGCTGAGCCCCAGGCTGAGCTTCGGCCGCCGCGAATGCAGGAACCGGTGAGCAAGCCAGAGCCCAGAGCGCACAGGCCACGAGCGCAGCCCAAGCCGCCGCGGAGCAGGCCGCCCCGGAAAGGGCCCGGCAAAGGGCCTGCCACACACCCTGGAGGAGGGGCGCGACTTGCGCCGCGCCCCGATTCGAATCCGTTGAACGGGTCTTCCTCATAGTTACTTGATCGCCACGCCAGCAAGTTCGGCATACCTGTTCTCAAGATACCGAATAGCCGACGGGACGTCCGCCGCTTCATACAGGAGATAGTAGTTGACCCGCTCCACAGCATCGCCTGGGATCATGTGAACAGGCCAGTCTCCCTCATTCATGTCGGGGATGATGTCGACCTTGATGCCGCTCTTCGCGCGGAAATCCACGATCTCGCCCGCTATCCAGCGGAACGGACCGGTTCTCCATTCGCCCTCGAGATGCCAGTGGTCCATCTTGAGCTTATCCACCAAGTCGGCGGGTACCTCCGGCACGTCCATGAGGCACTCAGCTACGCCCACCTTCAGGCCTGCCGAGAAGTTGGCGCGCCACCGCTCAGGGCTGCAGAACAGGTATGACGCTCCCCACCACGCCGGCTTGGGGCCGCGCGAATCGGCGAACGTTATGTAAGGCTGTCCATCCACTCGGGTGATCGCGCCGAGCTCGGCCCAGTATTCCTCGGACGTCATCCCGAGCTCGTCCGCCCAGTCTGTCCAGCGGAAGACGGGCAGGATGTGCCGAGCGTCCTCAACATCGCCCATCACCCCGCCGCACATCGTAAAGAGCTTGGTAAGGTCGGAGTAGCCCGCCGTGACTAGGCGGTTGTTCACCCTTACCTCGCCTGTCTTGTAAATGGAGACAACTATCGATTGGCGCAGCCCCGGGAAGAGATCTGACGCCGTCTGGGCTACAACCGTAGCTCGGACGGGGCCTGCCGGCAACGCGGCGGACTTGACTATCCTGACGGGTTCCTCGAACGTGGTCTTCTCCTCATGGCGGTCTAGGTTCTGGTCGTACCAGTATGTACTATAGGGGAAACCCGCGTATCTGATCATGCCGATATCGCGCGCGTACTTGTGCTCCACGCCCTTGAAGCTGACCAGATCCACGGTGGCGTACTTGCTCACATTCGCACTGAGCAGCCCATCCAGAGCCCGGACAACGAACCCGCCCTGCCCCGCCGGCTCCACCTCAAAAGCCGCATCGAAAGAGGGTTTCGACTCGGGCGCCTCGTCCGACACGATGATCTTCACCGGCCCTGCAGCCAGAAACGCCAGCTCATCGACGCGAGACACGCCGCCTGACAGGTCCACATCGTCCAGCTGGAACGGGATCAGGTTGCCTGCCGAGTCCTCGACCTTGAGAGAATCCCAGTTGGCCGCGAAGTCCACTCCGATGGCCTCTCGAATCTGGTCCATGGTGAATGACACCGGCACAGGAACACCTGTGACCGACTTGACATCGATCACTGCCGAATTAGTTGCGGCGGACGCCCCAGTTGCCAGGGCGATCACCATGACCGCCACTGCCAGCGCCGCCAGAAAGCCGCGAGCCCCAGTTCTCATTTCGAATTCTCCTCCTTGTCATGCTTATCGCCGTATTCGCCAGGCCCTCAACCATCTTGCTAGTCCGCCTTGTCATC
>CAYZHL010000028.1:3243-7506 GCA_964478095.1 uncultured Clostridia bacterium
ACTCCGCCAACGTGTAGCCGAACGGCTCCATAGGCAAGTCCAACACAGCCGTCTCCGCGCCTTCCGCCACCGTGCTACTCAGCCGCGTCTCGCGCGCGAGCTCCCCTTGGGCCGTATAGCAACTCACCAAGAACTCGATCGCCGCCGCCGGCGCAGATTTCCTGATGTCTACGCTGATCCGTTTCGTCACAGCCTGCCCGGCGAAACTCCTTGCAAGCAGAACATTCTGACAGCCGGGCCCGGTCATGTGCCTCCACTCAACCATGGGCTGGAACACCAGGGCATCGATGGACGCGTTCAGGCTCTTGCTCGCGCCCGCGAACTTCACGGCCGCGCTGTGCCTCCCGGCAGATAGCCGTATGGGGTCACTGAGCTTTTCCATGACGAAGTATTTGGTATCAGGCGAACCGCTCGCGTCTACGATGATGGGCTCGCCATCGTCTATCGATATAGCCAGGCTCACCTGCCCCGGGGCCACGGCCTGCCGTTCGTAGACGACATACGGGACGAACTCATCGTCCTCCGGAACAGAGAAGCTCAGCTTGAAGCTGTCGCCGGACCTCGCTGTGACGTAGAACTCGCCGCTTGGGATGCCCTCCCCCGTCCAGCTGGCCCACATCTTGCGCGGCCTGCCTGATGCGGGCTTGTCGAACGACTCCGCCTCCACGACTCTGAAAGGATAGCGGGCCCGCGTTCCAAGGTTCGTGTATTCGCATGCCTTGGGCACGCCGGCAAGCTCAATCAGAGTCGTTACCGCCTCGATCGTTGACTCGGCGCCCGCATTGAAGCTCACGCCTATGCCTCGCTCAGGGCCGGGCGGATCAATGCCATCCCAGCCACGACCGGTGGAGGCGTCGTACATGGGATGCCCGGCCACGTTGTTGCCCAGAAGCCACGAGCCGGATATGCCTGCTAGGATTGCGTAGATCCCGCGTCCTGTGGCGCGATACAGCTCCAGAAGGCCGGTGGTGACGGTTTGACAGCCGTACGCCAGCTGGACGTAGGTAAGCGGCGCCGGCCCCATGTGGGCGAGCAGTCCGATGGAGGCCAACATGTGGGTAACAAAGCTGTTCGCGGCGCGCTCCGCCGATTGCACCCACTCGTGGTTTCCAAGCACCCTGCCCGCCATAGCCAGCGCGCGGATCTGGTGGTAACCCCAACCGTGCCAATGGCTGATCGAGCCTCCCCACGGCATGTGCGCCCCGAACGGGGACTCGTCTGCGGCGCCCATCTGGAACTGGGCGATTCCGTCGGCGAACATCCGTATCATCTCCGCCGTGCGTGGCTCTGGCCGCGCCTGATACAGCTCGCACAGGGCCATTACCACCACGCCGGACGCGTCCGCGCCGTCGCCCACGAACCAGGCGGGAATAGTCGTGCCGTGCAGAGTCTTGTACTGCCCAAACAGAGCCGGGTCCCCGCCCGTCAGGAAGGCATGCACAGCATCAAGCGATGGCTCCATCAGCGCCTCCAGGCGCTCAGCGTAGCCCGAACCCGGCTCGGCCCGGCTGAACACTCGCACACCGCGAGCCAGGGCCCACATGGCACGAGCCGTCCACCAGTTGACCCCCTTTTCGCTGGTGGATCCCTTGAGGTTGCGGGCGCCGCTTTCCAGGACAAAGTTGTAGAAGTGCCCTTCAGGCGTTCGCATGTATTCGATGAAGCTGAATGCATCCCGGACCATGTCAAGATCGTGCGGGTCGCCGGTGCGCTCATAGTCCGCAAGGTACGCCAGCGCAGCGCGGGCAACATCATCAACGCAGCTCACGCCCTCGCTGGCGGCTTCGACGTACTTGTACCTGGAGTCTCTGTCTCCGCTCACGGTCGGCTCGCAGTACACCCACCATATGGGGACTACGGTTCCGTCTGATAGACTGATCTCATCTCTGAGATAGTCCAGATGAGCAAGGTTGATCATCTCTCCAATTGCCCGGGATGCGTCATCCGCCAACGACCGGCCAGCGGCAGGCGGCGATGCCGCGTGGGACGGCACACCGCACACAACCACGATCGCCGCCACTAGGGCGATACGCACGGCCTGCCTCGTTTGATCCTCCAACTCTAGTAGTCGCTGAGTATCTCGTTGACCTTCTCCTCGGCTATCTCCATGGCGGAAGATGCCGATTCCTGGCCGAGCACCGCGCAGTACTGGTATTCCTGAGCGATGGCGTCGTACACCTCCACCAGCGGCCGGACATTGTCGGCGCCGCACGTGAACTCAGCCTGACGAACAAACCGCGCCAGCATCGGCTGCTTTCGCAGGAGCGATGCATAGGCAGACGATGCCTCGAGATTCCGGCGGTATGGTATCTGGCTCGTCATCTCCAGAAAGAGCGCGTCGCTTTCCTCGCTCAGAACGAATTTCACGAATTCCCAGGCTTCCTTGGGATGTTTGCTCGTCGCGAAAATGCCGATGTTCTTGGGATCGCCATAGGTCCACACTTCCCGGCCGCGGTAGCCATCAGGCACAGGCAAGGGCATGAAATCATACTCGAACCCCTTGGGCTTCATCGATTCATAGAAGGGAACCGCAAATGGCCCTGTTATGACAGTCGCCACCTTCTGCTGGAGGAACACATCGCCCGGAAACGCCGACTTGGGAGCGTAACCCCGTCGGAACAGATCCGAAAGAAACTGCATCACCGCGACTCCGGCGCTGTTGTTGAAGGTGGCCCTGTTGCCCTCGATCAGCGTGCGACCGCCGCTCGCCGCGGCATACAGTGTGTAGAAGTCGAAGAACCTCTGCCACCATATGGGCTCTATGTTAAGGTAGATCATCCACTGATCAGTCCTGCCGTCGCGGTTGGTATCGCGCGTAAGCTTCGCCCCCGCCGCCAGAAATCCGCTGTAGCTCACCAAAGACGCAGGGTCAACGCCTGCGGATCGCAGCAAGCCCGCATTGTAGGCCAGCATCAACGGGTTGGACTTCCACGGCGCCTGGTAGTAGTGGCCGTCCGGCGACCTGTATTGCTCCAGGATTCCGTCGGGCAAACGCCCGCGCATAAAGCTAACGAAATCCGGGAAGCTGTCCATGCGGTAGAGCCCGCCTGCCGCGACGAACTGCGTGACAACGCCGGGGTATATGTTGGCGCACACATCAGGCGTAGTGCGCGCCGCAATCGCCGCAAGCAGTGCTTCCTCTGTAGATCTCGACGCCGGCAGCGGCTGTAGCTTCACTTTGATGTCCGACCTCGCTAGATTCCACCTGTCCACCACCGCCCGGGCGAACTCTATCTCGTACGGATTGGACGAACACCAGAAGTCCAGCTGTACCTGGGCCTTCGCCGCGACCGCCGCGCACACGGCCGCCCCAGGCGGCAGGCCCGCAAGGAGCAGGCATGCCGCCGCGAGGGCCAGAATCCGGGATATGAACGCGAAACGCGGCCTGTTTGTAGACATCGGTGTTCTTACCACCCTGCAAGAATGTCGCGAACCGCTTGAGCTGCGTCGCGCACGGCCGTCTTGGGGACCTTCTTGCCCTGAACGCAGCAGAGGTCATACTGCTTGGAGACCGCGTCGAATATCTCGATCAGGTACTTGCTGTCGTCTACTCCGCGGGTGTACACGCCCTGTTCCACGAACTTGGACATCAGCGGGTTCTTCTTGAAGTAACCTGCGAACATCGGATCCTGCGCGAGATCGCGGCGATACGGCGGTTGGCTCGTGATCTCCAGCCACAGCAGGTCGCTGTCGCGGGACATGATGAACTTGACGAACTCCCATGCCTCCAGCGGATGCTTGCTGTTTCTGAAGATGGCGATGTTCTTGGGGTCTCCGAAAGTGATGACCGGTCCACGCGCGCCGTCAGGCACAGGGATCGCGACGAAGTCGTCCTCGAAGCCCGCCGGCGCGTTCTGGTCGTAGTACGGGACTGACCATGGTCCCGTTATCGTGGCGCCGATCTTGCCGTTTAGGAATGCGTCTCCGATCATCGCGCCCTTAGGGCACAGGCCCTTCTTGAAGATCGTCTGCAGGAATGTGAACACCTGCACAGCCGCGTCGTTTTCGAAGTCCACCTTGCCCGTCGCGCTAAGCAAGGTCTTGCCTCCGCTCGCCCCTATGTAGAGTGTGTAGAAATCGAACAGCCGCTGCCACCAGGTGACGTCGACCGTGGGAGCGTACAACCACTGGTCTGGGCGCCCATCCCCGTCCAGGTCTTTCACCATTCTTTCAGCAGCCGCGAGAAAGCCGCTGTAGGTCGCAAGCGACTTGGGATCGATCCCATTGGCCCGCAGCAGCCTGACGTTGTATGCGAGCATTATG
>CAYZHL010000028.1:7614-8141 GCA_964478095.1 uncultured Clostridia bacterium
GGGATTGCCTTTCCAGGGGATCTGGTACACATGTCCGTCCTTGTAGGTGAAAGCGTCGACTACGTCTTTGGGAGTGCGCTCGTACACGAAGTCGTAGAACCCGGGCAGGGTATCGTGAGCATACAGGCCCTTGCCCGCGATATACTGGGATATCGCTCCGGGGTAGATATTGGCGCAGATGTCCGGGGTCGTGCCCGCCGCGATAGCTGCGAGCAGCACCTCCTCAGTGGACCTCGATGCCGGGAGAGGTTCCATCTTCACCTGAATGTCGGGGTGGGCATCGTTCCACGCCTTCACGATTATTTTGGCAAACTCAATCTCCTGCGGATTGGACGAAGGCCAGAACGTCAGCGTGACAGCAGTCTTCGCGCCAATCGCGCCAACCGACAACACGCATACCAGCGTGAGAGCTAGAAGTACAACCGTAGTTGACCTTAGGTTCATTCGCATTCTCTCATCCCTCCGGTAGTTATTGTGTCTTTCGAACCTTGCCGGTTCGCCACGTCGCCTTCTCCATGTGCTCTACC
>CAYZHL010000028.1:8151-14266 GCA_964478095.1 uncultured Clostridia bacterium
CTTGATGCCCGATAGAGCCAGGCTTTCGATGAAGTAGCGCTGGAAGAAGAGGTACGCGAGGATTACCGGGAGAGCCAACATCATGGCAGCGGCCATTTCCGCAGCCACCTGCGCATTTGCAAGCCCGCCTACGTGAAACAGCGTAACCATCTGGGGCATGGTCATCATGCTCCATCTCCTGATAACAATGAGCGGCCATAGCACCTCATTCCATGAACCTATGAACGTGATGATGCCCACAGTGATCAACACCGGCTTTGAAAGCGGCCAGAATATCTGGAACAGAATCCGATAGTCGGAGCACCCGTCGATTCTTGCCGCATCGATCAGTTCTTGAGGAAGCGACTTGAAGAACTGCCTGAACACTATGATTCCCATGTTGCTTATCATCGCAGGGACTATGAGGGCGCGGTAGCTGTCGGTCCATCCGAGCCTGACCACCAGGATGTACATTGGTATCAGCAGCAACTGCCCAGGGATCATCATTGTCAGCAGCACTAGGTTGAATATGGAGTCGCGGCCCACAAACCTCAGCCTCGCGAGGGCATAGCCCACCATGGAGCTGAGCACGAGCACCGACATAGTCGAGGTAATCGACACTAGCCCTGAGTTGAACAGAGCTCTCGCGATGGGTATCTGCTTGAAGACTGCACTGTAGCCCCGCAGGGAGAAGTTCCTAGATACGAGCGCCAGGGTTCCGATTTCGTTCTCAGGTTTGAGCGATGCCGAGGCCATCCAGAGAAACGGATAGATGAAGGTGAGAGCGGCGACGGTCAGCAATATGTAGCCCAGCACTTTCGTGAGAGTTCGCATTCATTGCACCCCCCGCCTCGCTATGCCGACTGATCAGTGTCGAGCAATCTGCGTTGGATGAACGTGACCAGGAATATCATGATGGCCAGCGCAAATCCTATGGTAGCCGCATAGCCCATCCTGAGGAACTGGAACGCCTGCTTGTAGAGGTAAAGCACCACCGACAAAGTGCTTTCGGCGGGCCCGCCTCCGGTCATCACAAAAGGCTCGATGAAGAGACTGAACCCTCCGATTGTGGAGAGTATCACCACGAGCAGCATCACCGGCTGCAACAACGGCAGCGTGATCCTCCAGAACTGCTGAGACCTATTGGCCCCGTCGATGCTCGCAGCCTCGTATAGCTCGTGCGGCACGTTCTGTAGCCCGGCCAGAAACAGAACAATATAGAACCCCATATTCTTCCACGTAGCCATTATGGCAATCGAGTAGATGGCCCAGGCCGGATCGGTCAGCCATGGAACCGGCTGCATTCCGATGCGAATCAGGATCAGGTTGAGTATGCCGGCGTCGGTGGAATACAGCTGTTGCCACAGAATAGTGACAACTGCTCCGGATATGACGAATGGTAGGAAGAACGCTCCTCGGAAGAAAGACCTGAACTTGATTCGACCATTGAGAATGACCGCGATCAGGAGCGACAGGACGATTTGCAGTGGAATATGGAGGGCCAGAAACCTGAGCGTGTTGATGACTGCCGTCCAGAATGTCGCATCCCGAGACAACCTCTGGACATTCCTGATTCCGATGAACTCCATCGGGGTCACGATGTCCCATCTGCAAAACACCAGAATAAACGCGAATACCAGCGGATATGCCGTAAAGAGCAGGAAGTGGAGGATGTACGGCAGCACCATCACGTACCCCGCCTTATCGCTCGTTCTGTATCGCTCCGCAAGCCGCCCGAAAAGCGGTAGCCGCCTTCGGGCAAGCTCGGCCTCCGCGATTTCCGGCACACGTATCACCTCCGGCGTAGCATTACTCTCGCTGTGTTGGCCCAGTTGATCCGCGCACGATCAGCTCGGTGCAGACCACTATCTTGTATGGGGCATAGTCAGAGCCGCCGTCTATCAGCTCTGAAAGCAATCTCGCCGCATGGCGGCCAAGGTCCGTTTTGTCGACTCTGACAGTGGTCAGCGGAGGGCTAGTATGAGCCGCCGCCTCCACGTCGTCGAAGCCAACAATGGACAGATCTCGGGGAATGGCAAGCCCGAGGCCGAGGGCGGCTTTCATCACTCCAAGGGCCAGCGGATCGTTGGCAGCGAAGACGGCCGTCGGCCTTCTCGACCGGTTCATCAAGCGTGTCGCAGCCCCGAACCCGCCTTCTACGCTGAAGCTGGACACGTCTTCATATATGACCGACAGCTCCTGACGAACCGGTAGCCCGTGCGCCTCCATGGCCTGCCTGTAGCCTTGATACCTTTCGAACAGAGAGCTGTGAGTCAGTGGGCCCGACACGAATGCGATGTCCTCATGACCCAGGTGTATCAAGTGCTCTACTGCCTGGCGGGCTCCGGCCGTGTTGTCAGTCATCACACACGGTACCTTGGGAGAGACGATGTTGTTGTCGACCAGCACAAGAGGAATTTCCAGCGACATGATGCGGTCGACGTACTCGCGCTCTACATCACACCCGGCGAGTATGAGGCCGTCTACGCGCCGCCCCGAAGCAAACCCTTGTATAGCGGCAATATCCTCATCACGCTCTCCTAAGGTTGAGAAGAACACCTGGTACCCGTCTTGCCGCAGGCTTTCCTCAACGCCAACCATCACAAGGCCGTAGAATGGATCCGACACCAGGGATCGCAGGCGCCTGTTGAACATTATGCCGATGGTGTTAGTCGGCCGCCTGGACGCCGTCTCGGGCGGTCCTAGCGGATACTCGAGCTCGCGGGCGATGTCGAATACTCGCTGCCTCGTTTGCTGGCTGATGCGTCCCTTCCTGTTGAGGACGCGAGACACAGTCGATACCGACACGCCTGCCCTTCTCGCCACATCTTCAATCGTTACACCCATCTTGATGCGTCACCCCAGATTCCGCGATACCGTGATGCCGCGATGTCGCCATGTCGCTATGTCGCTATGTGGCTATATCGCGATATCGCGATATCACGATTTGCTCATGTTTTTGCGCATTTGTTTGCGCTATTCGGCGCCGTTTGGGGCAAAGTCCGCGAGATCGGCCGCAGCAACCCCGATCGAGGTATCGGCCGCGCCGTAGTAGACGTAGACGACGCCGCCGGCCACCACTTGCCCACAGCTGAACACCACATTGGGTACCCAACCCACCCGCTCCCACTCAAGCTCCGGCTCGAGTATGGGCTCGCTCTGACGGTAGATGACCTTCGTGGGATCCACCGGGTCGAGGAGCGCCCAGCCCAGCCTGTACGTATTACACGGATCCACGCCGTGGTATATCAGCGCCCAGCCGTCGGGCGTCCTGAAGGGAGGTCCCGCGATGCCGATACGCTCAGATTCCCACGAATCCTGCACAGTCGTCATCACCACCGTATGATCCACCCATGTAGCAAGGTCGTCGGAAAACGCCATCCAGATACTCGGCCACCTGCGATGGAACATGGCATACCGCCCGTTTACCTCGGCCGGAAACAGCGAGGCATCCTTGTTGGGCTCATCGAGAACCACGCCATGGCGCGACCAGTTCACCAGGTCCTCGGAGCTCGCCATCGATATTCGGTAGTCGCCGTCGAAACGTGCTCCATACGCCGTGTACATCATGTAGAATGTGGTATCCCCCTCTAGCTGCACGATTCGAGGGTCTTCCACTCCGCGCCGCTCCTGTTCGCCCTCGCCTTCGAACACCGGCCTGTCATGTTGCACGAATCTCACTCCATCGAGGCTGACCGCATGGCCCATGCGCGATACATAGTCGCCGAACCTGTCGTGGCTCGGCAGGTCGCAGGCTCGATAGATCAGATGAAAGACCCCATCCTTGCCTATGGCGGCGCAGTTGAACACCGCCGACCGCTCCCATCCATGTTCCGGCAGCGGGCGCAGAATGGGCCGGCCAGAGAGACGCTCGAGTCGTACCATTTCCAGACCTCCATCGATGCTGTGTTGTCGGTGGGCAATTGCGCAGCGATACTTGCGCTGTTTTGCGCTTAGTATCTTCTACACCGAACGCTGATTTCCTTCTTTCTTGCTCACATGTGGTTTGCATGGCGCGTACGTCAACGGAACCTGCTCGATGTGGATGCGTCTGCTGAAATGAGATAATGATGACTATGCATGTAGGAGGTTACGTGATGAAACCCAAATTCGCCGCTTGCCTCGCAATGGTGTGCATCATGCTTCTGCCTCTTTCGGCGCGGGCCGCCAATGAATCCGTGACCCTTATCACAGGTGAAACCATTGAAGCCAGATTCATCGACCACCACTGGCGGGGCGGTCAAGAGTATTTCGTGTTCGCGACACCGGGTGGGGTTACTCTTGAGTTTGATCGGGGCCGAATCGCTCTCATATCGTTTCGGCCATTCCCGCACCGTTCTGCCGCTCTGCCTCTCGCCGACGTGATCATCGAGACCGAACCGAACAACGGTTTTTCGAGCGCCAATTCCATTGAAGTTGACATGATGGCAAGAGGCGCAATCACCCCTGCCGGGGATGTGGACATCTACCGCGTGTCATTGCCCGGGCCAGGCACGATACACGTCGCTTGCACACAGCCGGACGACCTCGAGATCCAGCTGCTCGACTCCCGCAAGAACGTCCTGCGAAAGAGCGGACTCACTCTCTCTGACGAGCCACTAGAATTCAGCCACGACGTAGTCGCGGCCGGAGATCACTACATCAGAGTGGCCGGGTTGCATTCCTTTATCGAGTTCAAAGAGGAATATCGACTCAAGGTAGGGTACACGCAGGCAGGCAACGATCCGTTCGAACCGAACGACACTCCGCAGCAGGCCGCTGCTGCCCCACTTGGGCGTAGGTTCGATGCATACATATCGCGACCAGGCGATCTCGATTACTACATGGTGTCCGTGTGGGGGCCTTCTACGATATCGGTCGAATCCACTCAGCCCAGGGACTACTACCTGGCGGTGCTAGCTCCCGATGGCAAGACCCGGTTAGCAGGAGGCGATCTGGGGTTTGCCGGGGAGAGGATGAGCGTTTCGTGCGATGTGCAGCAACCTGGAACGTACTACGTACTCATGAAGGGGTACAGCGATAGCCAACACAGCATGCACGAACCGTATACGATGACGATAAGTGTGGAACCGCGGCCTGTCAGATAAAACGAACCGAGTGCGAAGGCCGAAAAGAACCCATGGATCACACTGCGAGGCGCCGGCATCCGCTGATTCGGCATTGTCGGCGCTTCGCTGCGCGGTGTGGAGGTCAGCCGATTGACTCCCTCAAGCCCGCTTCCATGAACACGACTCCTGACACCAGCGGAGGCAAGCCGAGAAGTAACGCCGTAATCGATAGTAGGCGCGACGGCAAGTATCCGAAGAACCATAGCGCACCTATGCCGACAGCCACCAGAAGGATGCCTCCCGGTAGGTTCCACCTTCGAGCAATGACCGCGGCAGCCAGGAACACCAGCCCAGGAAGGGTATGCATAACCGTTCCCAGGGCCCCAATCCCCTCTCCGATTCCGGACGCGATCCCAAAGAATGTCCACCACGCACCCCACGCCAGAGCCAAAATGGATGCCCCATTCAGCACGCGCTGTCGCATCTGTCTCCACCTCCTCATCTTGTGTGTCGTCAATACTCAGTATAGTGCATCAGCATGACCATTCACTACAGCCAGTGTGGCGGCCGCAGTGCCGCGTTGCGGTTGACCCGAACGAGTGTTCGTGGTAGAATCTCGGCGGAACCCGCCAAGGGTTGGGCTGTCCGAATTTCCGGTCATGTCGCGGGAAAGGCGTGTGTACATGCAAATGGGAAAACTGCGTCTCACGAAAAGCCAGGCCCGCCAGTTCATTCTGTCCCATCAAGGGCTGTGGCCTCCGCATTGCCTGACAGGCAAACGCGGTGTGCTGCGGCACATCGGCCTCGTTGGCTGCATTCAGTTCGATCCTCTGGACATTGTTGGCCACAACTCGGAACTGGTGCTTCAGTCGCGCGTCCTGGGTTTTCGCCGTTCGATGCTCCAGGAACTGCTGTATGACGAACGGCAGCTCATAGATGGTTACGACAAGATGATGTCGATCTACTCTGTCCAGGACTGGCCTTTCTTCCGACGCGAACGGGAATCGGCCGCCCGCAACCTGGCCAATGGCGCCGAACCGATCAAGTCTATCCTTCCACAGGTACGCAAGGACATAATGGACCGCGGT
>CAYZHL010000028.1:14276-16802 GCA_964478095.1 uncultured Clostridia bacterium
TGCGCGTCTGTCGAGGGCTGCACTGGAAAGCATGTACCTCTGCGGAGAGCTGGTAGTCCATCACAGAGTACATACACGCAGGGTATACGATTTGGCGGCCCGCCACCTCCCGCCGGATCTTCTCTCCACGCCCGACCCAAACGTAGGCGAAGAAGAGTATCGCGACTGGCGTGTGCTGCGGCGCATCGGAGGAATCGGCTTGCTATGGGAAAGGTCAAGCGATGCCTGGCTGGGCACACCGGGGGTGAGATCAAAGGAGCGACGGGAATCGCTCAGCCGGCTGCTCACGCAGGGGAAGGTCACCGAGGTCAGCGTGGACGGTATTGCTCCGACGCTCTACTTAAGAGCCGATGACGAGACCGCCCTCTACTCAGCGCTGAGCGACAGGGCCCAGGCTCCGCGCGCAGCAATACTCGCACCTCTTGATAATCTCCTCTGGGACCGAAAGCTTGTCGCGGAGCTATTCGACTTTGACTACCGCTGGGAGGTGTACAAACCGGCCCCGCTGCGCGACTATGGCTACTACGTTCTTCCCATCCTGTACGGCGACAAATTCGTGGCCAGGTTCGAGCCGGCACGCGATAGCTCGGGCGGCGCCCTGGTCATCCGGAACTGGTGGTGGGAACCGGGAGTCACCCTCTCTGACGAGATGCGTCTTGTCCTGATAGACTGCTTCCGGGAGTTCCTGACCTATCTTGAGGCCGACAACCTCACAATCGATAGTCAAGCGGCGGAACGGGCGGACCTTGGTTGGCTCCGGCCGGACTGAAGGCGCGCCCCCCAGCAAAGACCGGGGGGCGCCCAGAACTGGCGTGCAGTGTCACGCCTACAGGCCCACGCAGAAGTAGAGATCGTACATTTCCTGATAGTCGTAGAGGACGATGATGCGGTACCATCCGTCGCGCCATCCGCCTGTAGAAGGGTCGATATTCCCCTCGCCAGGCTCGAGGAAGACCCATCCGACATCAGATTCGGAGCCCTTCATCTCGAAATCCCACGTGTCCGAAAGGGCATCCCCGGAATCGAGGTGTGTGACCTTGACTAACATCGGAGCGCCTTCATATGTCCCAAGCATGTTCATCCATAGGGCTATGTACGGTACCCCCGACTAGAAAGTCCGCGTGATGTCCACGGGCTGACCGGTATCGTCATCTACATCCTCAGCGGTGACGATGTTCCCGATAACCGGGATGAACAAGCTCGTATCACACTGATCACCGGCAGCGCCCGCTAGCCCCTGGAATGCTGTGAGCGATAGGACAATCAGCATCGGTATCAGAAGCGCAAGAGCTGGTTTCCTCCTCATGACGATCTCCCCTTTCAATCTGAGAGTTGAGGCCGCTACGCCAGTAGAGGTATCTATGCCTCGCCGAGAAGGGCCTCTTCCAACTCGGTCTGCAACAGAATCTGCCCGCCGCGGGCGACCCGCATGCTGTCGCCGGACACCTCGTCGATTATCATGGTCTGGCCTTCGACCTCGCCGAATTCGTACTTGATGTCGATCAGTTCCAGCCCTCGCTCGTTCACATGCCCCGCAATCAACGATGTTGCCCGGCGCGCCGTGACCTTCATGTAGTCTACGGCTTCTCTGGATACGATTTTCAGAGCGACCAGCGCATCCTCGGTGATCAGGGGGTCGCCCCGCTCGTCATCTTTCAGAGTGAACTCAACCAGCGATGGAAGAGGGTCGCCTTCACGGACGTAGTCGCCGTAGCGGCGCACGAAACTCCCCCAGGCTTTCACGCGGCAGATCACCTCAAGCTTGAAGGAGCGTGCCAGCCTGGCAATGATCGCGTTTTCGTCGGGCCCGACGCTGATGAAATGTGTGGGTATTCCAGCCTCATGCAGAAGCTCAAAGAAACGCAAGGTCAGCCTGAAAGAGGAGCGCCCCTTCCCGGCTACTTCCCCTATTACCTCATTCGCTCCCGAATCGATCCTGTCGCCCACGCCTGTTACGGTGTCTTTGAAGCGAAGCAGAACGTTGCCGTCATCTCGCAAGAACACGTCTTTCGTCTTCCCGGTGTATATCCTGTGCATACTCGATCCTCCTGCTGCGCTGCGAAGTCTGTGTACAGTGCTCCCACGGGATCCTCAGTTGATGCAATGGCCAGATAGCTAATTCTACACCGCCGATCCGAATGTTGCCATCCCCACCGCATCAGTGGGCGACCTGTTGAAGAGGCGAAAACCAGGCTGAATGCTGGGTTTCGGGATGTGAAGAAGGAGTCTGAGGTACTTCTGTTGAATATGCTGGCATAAATGAAACATCGAGTGTCGGCGTATGTATGGCTTTGGGACTGAACGTTGTCGAGGCGTGGCCCGAAGTCATTGGCTGTACCCGGAGGTCCCGGGCGCGGCCGACTAAGTTAGCGGGAGGTGATCCCCACATTCCGGTCCTGCCGGCCGAGCGATGGCACTTTCTACTACGGACGATAGACCGGGCGAACAGATGAGAATATGCTCAGCGTACTTGCTGTGTGGACGCTTACCGCTCGTGTCCCCATTGAGGGACTGGAGAGACGACCC
>CAYZHL010000028.1:16845-17603 GCA_964478095.1 uncultured Clostridia bacterium
GAGGGAGGGCAAGTACTGGATGAAACTCTGGGTTAAGATTCTGATCGGATTCGTCCTGGGCGCGATTGTCGGCCTCATCGTGGGGCCATCAATAGCGGTGATTAAGCCGCTAGGCGACTTGTTCATCAGGCTCATCAAGATGCTGATCGTGCCGATGGTCTTCTGTTCGCTGGTAGTCGGCGCGAGCAGTATCGGCGATCTCAAGAAGCTTGGCCGAGTGGGCGGCAAGACCTTGGTCTACTTCCTGGCCACCACGGCCATAGCGATCACCCTCGCAATCCTGCTCTCACTGGTGTTCGATCCTAGCGCCGGGTACGTTGTGGGCGAGGTCGGCACGTACACGCCCAAACCTATGCCCGGCATCGCCGATACCTTCCTTAACATGGTACCGACCAACCCGATAAACGCCGCGGCAACCGACAACATCCTGCAGATCATAGTATTTGCGCTGTTCATGGGTATCTCCATATCGCTTCTAGGCGAGAAGGGCAAGCCGGCGCTGGCGTTTTTCGATAGCGTAGCCGAGATCATGTACAGGATCACCGCCATCGTAATGGGGTTCGCCCCGATAGGCGTGTTCGCGCTGATCGCATGGGTCACCGGCACTAGCGGCTCGGCAGTGCTGCTGCCCCTTGCCAAGTTGATCTTCGTGGTGTATCTGGCCAACATACTGCACGCGATCATCGTGTACTCCGGGGCCGTATACATCTGGGCGAAGGTTAGCCCCATTACCTTCTTCAAGGGGTTCTTCGAGGCCA
>CAYZHL010000029.1:0-8165 GCA_964478095.1 uncultured Clostridia bacterium
CAGTCTCTTGAAGCGGCCTTCTTCAAGAGACTGTCTGCCATGGAGAACTTGGAGTACGCGGCCAGGCTGTACGGGCTGGATGCCCGGGAAGGTAGGCGGCGGGCGGAGGGCATTCTCGCGCGACTCGGATTTCCGCACAAGAAGACGAGCGTGCCGCTTGAGAACCTCTCCCGGGGGATGCAACAGAAGGTGGCCATCGCCCGTGCGCTCATGACCGCTCCTGTGGCTTTGCTGCTCGACGAGCCCACTACGGGGCTGGACCCCGTATCCAAGCGGGAAGTGCAGGACTTCGTGCTTGAGGTCAGAAAGACGCACGATACCACGGTCATCCTGACCACCCACGATATGCAGGAAGCGGAGAGGCTGTGCGACCGGATAGCCGTGATACACAATGGCGAGTTCGTAGCGATGGACACTCCCGCAAGCCTGAAGGCCGGCTTCGCCAATGCCGATGGCCAGGCGCCTACGCTGGAGGAGGTCTTCTTCAAGCTTACAGGCAGCAATGTGGATGATTGGATGAGAGAGCAGGGTGAGTAAGGTGCAAGGCGAGTCGTTGGTTGACAAGATAAAGTCCAGCTATGCCCTGGTGCAACGCAACTACAACCTGGTCAGGCGCGATGCCGGGTGGGAGCTGGTGTTCATCGTATATGAGGTGGTCAACGTTCTGACCATCGGGTTCATCGGCGTGAACGGCCCCAAGGAGACCATGAACGAGCGCGTGCTCTATCTGGTGGCTGGGGCTTTGCTCTGGGGGTTCCTCTCTGCGCTGTTCCATGAGGTCGCCGAGTCGGTGGCCTGGGAGCGATGGGAGGGAACAATCGAGTACTCATTCATGGCCCCTCAGCCGCGAGGAGTCTACATGTTCGGAGTGTGTATGTGGGGGATCCTGTACGGGTTTGTGAGAACAGCTGTCTGTCTAGCCGCTGTCACTCTGGCGTTTCAGATATCGCTAGCAGGCGCTAACCTATGGGCGGCCCTCTTGACTCTGGCCGCGTCAAGCCTGGCGTTCATAGGCATGGGGCTGGCCGCAGCCGTGCTGCCGCTGATCTCGCCGGAGAAGGGATCGCCGGCCACCCACATCTTCCAGGCGGTGGTCCTACTCGTGTCAGGGGTCTACTACGATGTGTCGGTGCTGCCGGCATGGGTAAGGCCGCTTTCGTACATCTCCCCGGCTACGTACACACTCCGGGCAGCCAGGGCAGCGTTGCTCGAAGGGGCGGGCGTGAGGGCCTTGGCGCCCGACCTGATCATACTACTTGCGCTGGGAGTCGTGCTAATTCCTTTGGGGTTCGCAGTCTTTTCGGCGGGCGAGCGGTATGCGATGCGAACCGGCAAGCTCAAGAGAAATGGCTGAGGTATGAACGGGGCGGTTCTGTCCGCCCCGTTTTGCCCCACCTGATGCTTCGCCTGATGAATCGGCAACGAGTGTCAGAAACGTATGTCCGCCACAACATGCCTGGAAGGCACGTGCAGCCCCAAAGCCAGTATGCCTGCAGCCGAGTCACGGAAGAAACACCGTCTATCGAGTTCATCTCGTGATGCGGCTTGAGGCAGCGGTGTTCCATCAAGCATGACGCGCTTGGGCATCTCGGACCCGCCCAGGATTCGTACAACCCCGACGTCCATAGTGCATGGGTGCGACTTATCGCGCGAGGCGATGGTCAGCATCAGCCTACCGGGCTCGCGAACGCTGTAAGAGATGTCGATAAAGCCGAACGCCCCGTCTTTGTACTCAAGGGTCTTTCCGTCGTCCGCATACACGGAGAATACGGCTTCTGACATCCCGGCCGAGGGGAAGATGTCAATTACCTCAAGCTCCTGTTCGCGTTGGCCCACATAGCTCATCTCGCGTCCCCAAGGCAATATGGACCCTTCCTTTAGGTATGCAGGGATCTGGTCGAGGGGGCACTGGACGAGAATGTGTTCGCCCATGCTCTCGACGATCTGGCCGGTCTCCAGGTGGGCCCATCGCCCGCGCGGGAAATAGACTGGTCGCGCGACAGCGCCCGGCAAGTAGACCGGGGCGACCATGATATCCGGACCCAGCATGAACTGGTCGTACATTGCGTGAGTCGCGGAGTCGTCCGGAAAGTCGTACACCATTGGGCGCATGACTGGTGTGCCGTCCTGCGCGCATTGGCGTATCAGCGTGTACATGTAGGGCAGCAGGCGATACCGGAGCTTGATGTACTTGCGACATATGGACGTGTGCGGCTCGCCCAGAGCATATGGTTCCTGAGGAACTGATCTGATCATGCTATGGCTTCGGAACAGGGGCATGAAGGCGCCCATCTGGGTCCACCTGGCCACCAGTTCAGGATCGGCGCTATCCATGAACCCGCCCACGTCTGCTCCGACAAATGATACGCCCGACAAGCTCATGTTGCAGCACATCGGAATCGTCATCAGGAGATGCTCCCACCAGCTGGAGTTGTCGCCTGTCCACACACAGGCGTGGCGCTGGATTCCACCGCAGCCTGCGCGGGTGATTATGAATGGACGGGTATTTGGAAGCAGCCGGGCGAAGGCCTCCTGTGTGGCCTGGCTCATCAGATTGCCGTAGGCGTTATGCACGTAGGCATGCTCTATCTCGGCGCCAGGTTCGCCATGGAGTGCGGTTTCATCGAGCGTGCCTGTATCGATCGCGAAGTTGGACGGCTCGTTCATGTCATTCCATATGCCGCGAACTCCTGCGTCGAATAGGGCTTTGTGGTTGTCGGCCCACCACGTTCGGCTTGCAGGCCGCGCGAAGTCGGGATAGGCGACCACGCCAGGCCAGACGCGACCTTTGTATGTCCTTCCGTCCGGTCGCCTGACGAACACGCGCCTGCGTCGGCCTTGCCGGTACACTCGATATGAGCTGTCGGTTTTCACGCCGGGATCAACTATGGTTACTACATTGAAGCCGTCTTTCCGAAGATCCGACATGAGCCGGGCCGGGTTCGGGAAGTGCTTGGGGTTGAAGGTGAATACCCTGAACCCGTCCATGTAGTCGATGTCGAGGTAGATGGCGTCGCATGGTATGTCTGCCTCTCGCATCGCTCGCGCTACTTCGCGCACCTGGCCTTCCGGGCAGTAACTGAACCGGCACTGATGGTAGCCGAGGGCCCAGAGCGGCGGCAACTGCATGCGACCGGTGAGATCCGAATAGGCGCGTACGACATCCGGAATCGTGGGCCCCGCGAAGAAGTAGTAGTCAAGGCGCTTTTCGTCTGTCCCGAACCAGTATTCGCAGGGGTCCACTTCGGGGTAGGGCAGCGGTGCCAGGTCGATTTCGGAAGTCCACGGCATGAACCTGGGTCTGCCCATGTTGAAAGCGGAGCGTGCAGCTGTGTCCATGTATATGCCGTATGCTGACCGACCGGAGAATGCGATGAAGAAGGGTATGGACACGTACAGCGAGTCAGTTCCGGGAGTGTGCGGGTTGACGTCGCTGTTCCAGAGAGTCATTGCTGTCCGCTGCTTGTCGAGAAAGCCTGTGCGTTCGCCGAAACCGTAGAAGTGGGTACCGGGCGCGAATCTCTTGTAGCACCCGGCGCCGCGTTCGGTCCAGCCCATGCCATGGGCTGGGCTATCGGCTGCAACCGGCATGCCGTCCGGGCGCAGGAAAGACACTCTGAGAGGATGTTTCTGCACCCTTACGGTGATGTCCGATGTAGATATCCGGACGTAGTCGGTCATTTCTTCGTGCGCGACGGCAGGCGCCGGCCACCCGGGCTCGATAACGGCGAATGACGGCGGCAGCCTGAGGTCTTCGTCGCTCGGGGGAAGCATGCGTACGCGAACCACGCTGTGCGAGAGCGCCTGGATGCCGACTCGCGCAGACGAAGTAGTGAGCATGGCGCCATTTGAGCCCCAGCTCACACTGGAGCACGAGCCAAGAGAATCGATACTATGGTGCAAAACCACCAACCTCCATGAGCACAAGTCTACAGCAGGCCGGCGACTGCCACTGGGATTCGAGGCCGGCCACACGAGGCAAACAATGGCACAATTCGAGATGGCCCCGAGAAACCCTGCCATCCAGGTTCTCTCTGCCCTTTGAGATCAGGCGAGGCGGTGGCCGCAGTCGGCCGTCGGGTGAGCCATTGAATGTGCGCCGGGGGTATGCTATACTACACGAGTCAAGGGCTATGGTGAATGTGTCCCTCGGAGGTGAAGAGGTTGAAGGATAACATCCATCCTAAGTATTACATCACCACAGTGACATGCGCCTGTGGCGAGAAGTTTGAAACCGGCTCTACCAGCCAGAATCTGAGGGTAGATATCTGCTCCAAGTGCCACCCGTTTTCTACCGGCGTTCAGAGGATAGTAGACACCGGTGGGCGGGTAGAGAAGTTCCGAAAGAAGCACAATCTTTAGAGCACTTCAACTTGGGGGCGGCTTCATGTCTGGGGCCACCCCCAAGCGGCATTTGTGGTCGGAGCCCGGTGGGCTCCGGTTTTTTGAGTGAAGGGCGTCGGGAGGGAGAGCAGGTGCAGGGAACCATCCAGGGCACCGGATGGATCGAAGTGATATGCGGGTCGATGTTCAGCGGCAAGAGCGAGGAGCTGATCCGCAGGGTGAAGCGTGCTCGAATCGCGCGTCAGAATGTGATCGCTATCAAGCCCGCGCTGGACGTGCGGTTTTCCACCAATGATGTGGTATCGCACGGGGGCGACAAGATCGAGTGTCTGCCGGTGCGCGATTCGCGGGAGGCGAGGGCGGCCATTCCGGCCGACGCCCAGGTAGTGGCGGTCGATGAGGCGCAGTTCTTTGATGCGGGTATTGTGGATCTCTGTGTCGCACTGGCAGACGCTGGTGTGCGCGTGATTGTAGCCGGACTTGATTGCGATTTCCGAGGAGAGCCTTTTGGACCCATGCCGGAGTTGCTTGCACGCGCGGAATACGTGTCCAAACTGCAAGCTATCTGCGTGAAATGCGGGAATCCTGCGACAAGGACGCAGCGGATTGTCAACGGCCACCCGGCCAGCTACTCGGATCCGCAAGTCCTGATAGGCGCCAGCGAAGCCTATGAGGCCCGGTGCAGGCGTTGCCACGAGGTGCCGGACAGACCGTGCTCTCGAGCGGATGGAGGTGACTGATTTTGAAGCCAAGATTCCAGTACGGTGGGCAGGCCGTGATCGAAGGCGTCATGATGCGCGGACGCGACTCTGCAGCGATAGCTGTGCGCAAGCCGAGCGGCGAGATCTCTGTGGATGTGCGCGAGATTGACAATTCTCGACGGCCGGCCATACTGAAGGCGCCGTTTGTCCGGGGCACAGTGATGCTCATCGAGTCGCTGGTGCTGGGCATGAATGCCCTGATGTACTCGGCCAACGAGTCGGCCGATGAAGAGGAGCAGCTCTCAGGCGGCGAGGTCGCGCTCAGCCTCGTGGTTGCGCTGGGCTTGTTTGTGCTGTTGTTCATCGTTCTGCCCAACGTCATCGTCGCCTTCATACAGAAGCGCATTTCCAGCGTTATTCTGGTCAACCTGATAGAGGGCGCGCTGCGGGTGGCGATATTCATTGTGTACCTTGTGGCTATATCGCAGATGCGCGATATTCAGCGCGTGTTTGCGTATCATGGCGCAGAGCACAAGACGATTGCTGCATGGGAGGCCGGCGAAGCGCTTACTGTGGACAACGCCCGGCGTCATGGCACGGCCCATGCACGCTGCGGTACGAACTTCCTGCTCATAGTGATGTTGGTGAGTGTACTCATCTACTCGCTCTTGGGCAGGCAGGGTCTCGTGGAGCGTATTGTGACCCGTATCTTGCTGTTGCCCGTTCTTGCCGGAGTATCATATGAGCTCCTCAAGATCGCCGGGCGGCCCGATCCATCGCCCATAGTGAAGTGGGCGCGGGCGCCGGGCCTTGCGCTGCAGCGACTGACGACTCGCGAACCCGATGATTCCATGCTGGAAGTGGCCATTGTGTCGCTTCAGGCAGTCATCGAGAAAGACGAAGCGGTGAACTGATCATGTTCGAGAAACTCGCGGAAATCGAAGCTAGGTACGACGAGCTGGAAAGGGAAATGGCCGATCATGAGGTCATAACCGACCAGCTGAGGTACAAAAAGGTTACCAAGGCCCATTCGGATCTTGAGGATATCGTCACTCACTACCGCGAGCTCAAGAGGGTGATGGGCGAGATTCAGGCGACGGGGGAGATGCTTCGCGACAAGCTCGACTCGGAACTGCGTGAGCTCGCTGAAGCGGAACTGGCATCTCTTGAACAGGACAGGTCGTCTCTTGAAGACAAGCTCAGGGTGCTCCTGTTGCCGTCCGACCCGCTAGATGAGAAGAACGTGATCATGGAGATCAGGGCCGGCACAGGCGGCGACGAAGCGGCTCTGTTCGCGGGCGACTTGTTTCGGATGTACTCGCGCTATGCTGAGCGTAACAGCTGGCAGATTGAGAGCATGAGCTCCAACCCCACTGAGCTTGGGGGGTTTAAAGAGGTCATCGTCATGGTTTCAGGCGACCGTGTTTACAGCCGCCTGAAGTACGAAAGCGGAGTTCATCGTGTCCAGCGCGTTCCCGAAACAGAGGCGTCCGGCAGGATACACACGTCTGCTGCTACCGTCGCTGTGCTGCCTGAGGCGGAGGAGGTCGACATCGAGATCGACCCCAACGACCTCCGGGTAGACGTGTTCAGGTCGTCCGGCCACGGTGGGCAGAGCGTGAATACGACCGACTCCGCCGTGCGAATCACTCACATCCCCACCGGGATGGTTGTGACCTGTCAGGATGAGAAATCGCAGCACAAGAACAAGGACAAAGCCATGAAGGTGCTGAGGGCTCGTCTTCTTGATCAGCTGATGGAGGAGCAAGAAGCGGGCATCGCCGAGACTCGCAAGACGCAGGTGGGCTCGGGGGATCGGAGCGAGCGCATCCGAACCTACAACTTCCCTCAGAGCAGGGTGACGGATCACAGAATCGGGCTCACCACTCACCGGCTGACCGAGTTCCTCGACGGCGATCTGGATGAGATGATTGAAGCGCTCGTTGTGAGTGCACAGAGTGAAAGGCTCAAGAAAGCGGAGTAGGGGCGGGTTGGAGTCAATGAACACCGCGCAAAGCACAGTTCAGGCGCCGCAGCTGATCGACATTCTCCGGCGCTCCACCGCTTTTCTCGCAAGGAATGGAGTCGAGTCGGCCAGGCTTGATGCTGAGGTGTTGCTGGCCAACATACTGGGGCTGGACCGGATCCAGCTGTACGTGCAGCATGACCGTCCGCTCGTCCCCGATGAGTTGGACCAATACAGGGACGCGCTCAAGCGTCGAGCGCGAAGGATGCCGGTAGCGTATGTCACTGGGCGCAAGGAGTTCATGTCGCTCGATTTCGCGGTAGACAGCCGTGTACTGATACCGCGCCCAGACACTGAAGTGCTCGTCGAAGCGGTAATCAGCCGTCTGGCTGCTTTGGGTGTTGATGACCCGTCAGTTGTAGATCTCGGCACCGGCAGCGGCGCGATAGCCTGCGCCATATCGCAGGGGCTTCCGGGCGCACGGTTGCTCGCAACGGACATTTCCGGCGATGCTCTGGAAGTGGCCGAATCCAACGTGGCGAGGCTGGGCCTTTCAGGCCGCGTCCTCCTTGCGCAGGGAGACTTGTTCCAGCCTACAGTGGGCACTGAGTTTGAGCACATGGATGTGCTGGTGTCTAACCCTCCATATGTGCGGTCGCTCGATATTCCTTCGCTGGCTCCTGAGATCTCGCGATATGAACCACACCTGGCGCTAGATGGAGGGCCTGATGGCCTGGATTTCTACCGTCGCATAGCCGAGGGCGCTCCAAGCCGCCTATCCGGGCGCGGGTTCGTTGCGCTAGAGGTGGGTGATGGCCAGGTGGCTTCGGTATCAGAGATCCTAGAGCAGGCGGGGCTGACCGATCTCGAGGCGATCTGCGACTACTCGGGCGAAACCCGTGCTGTGATTGGCTGGATGCCGGGAGTCAGGGGTGGCGCTGATGTGCTGTGACGACCCCCGCGACGGCCTGAGCTCATTCAACACTCGGCGCGTGACAGTCGATCCGAACAGCCCGCCTCAGGATCTCGAGGCGCATCTGTCGTCAGCGGCTGCTGTGTTGCGATCCGGCGGGCTCGTTGCGTTCCCCACAGAGACCGTGTACGGGCTGGGCGCCAATGCCCGCGACGGAAGGGCGGTTGCCCGCATCTTCCGG
>CAYZHL010000029.1:8279-8686 GCA_964478095.1 uncultured Clostridia bacterium
TCCTGTGGGCGAAGGCATTGCCCGGAAGGTCACTGCCGGGGGCGATACGGTTGCGGTCCGAATGCCGTCTCATCCCGTGGCCCTGGCCTTGATCCGCGCCTCAGGGCTCCCTATCGCGGCGCCGTCGGCCAACATTTCGGGGCGACCTAGCCCCACTAGAGCTGACCATGTGTGGGCGGATCTTGCAGGCCGGATTGACATGATAGTAGATGGCGGGCCGGCCGGTATCGGGGTGGAGTCGACCGTGCTGGACTTGACATCATCGCCTTCGCTGGTGCTTCGGCCCGGCGGCGTGTCGCCCGAAGAACTCCGGCGCATCGTGCCTGACGTGCGCGTGTTGCCTCAGTATGGCACAGGCGCCGCGGGCGGCGACGAACGCGAAGGGCCGGCGCGCTCGCCCGGGCTGC
>CAYZHL010000029.1:8696-9205 GCA_964478095.1 uncultured Clostridia bacterium
AGCTGTGGCTGTTCACTGGGGAGTGGGAGGCCCAGGTGCAGGCGATCGCTTTGCGGTCCCGGGTAGAGGCGGAGGCAGGCAGGCGCGTAGGATTGCTGGTCAGTGCTGAGACGGCCCGGATGGCGACGAAAGCGGGCATCCCGGGGCAAGTCATCATAGCAGACGTAGGATCCAGATCCTGCCTGGCATCGGTGGCGTCGAAGCTATTTGATGCCATGAGGCATCTCGATGACGAGGGCGTGCAGATGATACTGGCCGAATCCTACGACACTGCAGGAGTTGGCCTAGCTGTGATGAACCGGCTGGTGAGATCGGCAGGCGGAAGGCTTGTCGATGCGGGCGAATCAGGCAGGAAATGAGCTTTTTTCAGCGAAATTCATCGCACAGGCGGTGAATGAGATGCCGCGAAGGATCCTCATAGTGTGCGGTGGAAACACTTGCAGAAGCGCCATGGCTGAGGCCATGGCAAGGAAGTTGATTGAGTCCGGCCCGTGCGCCGACGACTGGGC
>CAYZHL010000029.1:9215-17145 GCA_964478095.1 uncultured Clostridia bacterium
AGTCGAATCCGCCGGCGCCGGCGCTGTGGAAGGCGATCCGGCGACTGACAATGCCGTGGCTGTCCTGGCCGAGCTTGGCCTGGACCTCGCGGGCCACCGTGCGCGCCTGCTTGCGCCGGAGATGGTATCGCGGGCCGACATTATTCTGACAATGGAGCGCAGGCACCTCGAACGCGTCCTGGAGCTTGACCCGCTGGCCGCGCCTCGCGCGCGCATGCTCGCCCAGTCCGACATCGCCGATCCGTTCGGCTGTGGGATTGAGGTCTACCGGCGCACAAGAGACGAGATACAGCACTCCCTCGCGGCCTGGCTGGGATCATGGAGCGGAGGAGGTGACTGATTGAGAATCGCTGTTGGGTCCGACCATGCAGGTTACGACGCGAAACAGGAAGTACTGCAGATGCTGAAAGACCACGGGCATGAAGCCCGCGACATGGGCGCGTATTCGTGCGAGAGTGTTGACTACCCCGACATTGCAGTGGCTGTGTCAGAGTGTGTGGCGCGGGGCGAAGCTGATCGCGGCATTCTCGTGTGCGGTACCGGTATCGGCATGTCGATAACGGCGAACAAGGTGCGCGGCGTCCGAGCCGCATTGTGCCACGACGAGTTCACTGCCCGCGCGGCGCGCGAGCATAACGATGCCAATGTATTGGCTGTGGGCGCGCGCACTACCGCGGTCCACGCAATCCTGCGGATTGTCGACATCTTCCTAGCTGCCCAGTTCGCCGGAGGCCGGCACGCCGAAAGGGTTCAGAAGATTGCAGAGTGTGAGCGCAAATACGGGGGGTGTTAGCTACGGGACAGGTTCATGTAATCGACCATCCGTTGATCCAGCACAAGATAACGCTGATAAGGGACAAGAACACCGGACCCAAGGATTTCCGCGATCTCGTCGGAGAAGTAGCCATGCTCATGGCGTATGAGGTGACACGCGATCTGGTTGTCGAGACTGTTCAAGTTGAGACGCCTATTGGGCCGGCGATCGGCAGGCAGCTAGCCGGCAAGAAGGTCGGCGTCGTCGCCATTCTCCGCGCCGGCCTGGGCATGGTGGACGCGGTTTTGAAGCTGATTCCCGCTGCCAAGGTTGGGCACATCGGTCTGTACCGCGATCCGGATACGCTCCGCCCAGTGGAATACTATTGCAAGCTTCCACCCGATGTGTCAGAACGAGAGTTGATCCTTCTCGACCCTATGCTGGCCACAGGCGGATCGGCCTGCGCGGCAATACAGTTCGCCAAGGACAGGGGCGCGAACAGTATCAAGCTTGTCAACTTGATCGCGGCGCCGGAAGGCATACGGTTGGTTCAGCAGACGCATCCCGACGTCGACATATACGTGGCGGCGGTTGATCAATGCCTGAACTCGCACGGGTACATCGTACCCGGACTGGGCGACGCAGGCGACCGGCTGTTCGGCACCAAATAGGCGCAGGCTGAACTTGTGAGGTGGAGAGTGTGAGCCAGTCGCAACGTCCTCCCTGGGATGCCTATTTTCTGGAGATCGCGCGTGTAGTGGCGAGCAGGTCTACGTGCCTTCGCCGGCAGGTGGGGGCGGTTGCTGTGCGTGATAGGCAGATTCTGGCGACCGGCTACAATGGGGCGCCTTCCGGCCTCAAACACTGCAGCGAGGTTGGGTGCGTTCGGGAGTCGATGCGGGTGCCGTCGGGCGAGAGGCACGAACTCTGTCGCGGCTTGCACGCCGAACAGAACGTGATCATCCAGGCGGCCCTTCACGGCGTAGCCATGTCGGGGGCTACGGTGTACTGTACGCATCAGCCGTGCGTGGTTTGTTCCAAGATGATGATCAACGCTGGCGTAACCAGAGTCGTGTACTCCGGCGGCTACCCGGACAGGTTGTCCTGTGAGATGCTGGCCGAAGCAGGCGTACAACTGGCGCAGACGCCTTGATGTAGGAGTGCTTCATCTTGACCAGGTATCTGGGAGCGCTGTTGCTCTCCGCTGTATGCTCATGGCTTCTCACTCCCGAGATGCGAAAGATCGCGCTGGCGCGCGGCATAGTGGATCGCCCTAGAGGCCGGCACATTCACGCCCAGCCCGTTCCATTCCTCGGGGGCGTGGCCATGTACGTGGCCTTTTTCGTCGCCGCAGTGGCGTTCGGGCGGCCCGACAGGAACACGTTGGGGCTCCTCACCGGGGGGGCGTTCACAGTGGCGCTCGGCATCGCCGACGACAGATCGGAGCTAAGGGCTCGGCACAAGCTGCTTGGCCAGATAGCGGCGGCAGTGATCGTAATGCTGTTCGGAGTGAGAATAGAGTTCGTTACGAATCCGTTCGGCGGCATGATATACCTCGGTGTTTTGTCAATTCCCATCACCATCGTGTGGATTGTTGCCTTCATGAACGTCGTCAACTTCATCGACGGGCTTGACGGCCTGGCGGCCGGGGTGTCGGCCATTGGTTCGCTGGCCATGGCGGCGGCGGCGCTGGGAAACCACCAATCCAGGCTGGTAGTGCTGTCGCTCGCCCTCGCCGGCAGTGCGCTGGGTTTCCTTCGCTACAACTTCAACCCTGCTCAGATATTCATGGGCGACGCCGGCGCCATGTTCTTGGGGTTCACCATAGCCGGAATATCGGCCATAGGCGCGCTGAAGACCCCGGCTACGCTGGTTCTGGCAGTGCCGGTCATTGTGATGGGAGTTCCGGTGCTCGATACAGCGTTTGCCATATTCCGCCGCGTTCGGCGCGGGGTGCCCGTGTCCAGCGCCGATCGTGACCACGTGCATCATAGGCTACTTGCCATGGGAATGACCCAGCGCCAGGCAGTGCTCACTCTCTACGCGGTGAGTGCCCTGCTTGCGGCCACTGCGTGCGGCGTTGTTGCCGTCGACCCACGCCTTGGCATAGGCGGCACCGTCACTGCGTTCTGCGCTCTGATCATCGTCGGGGGCAGGTCGGGAGTGCTCAAGTCGGAAATGCGCCGGCGGGACTAACTTGCACGGAGGTCCAGGAATGCGACACATCAAAGTCCTTTCAATCTTCGGAACCAGGCCCGATACGATCAAGCTGGCTCCAGTCGTCAATGAGCTGTCCAAGTACCCCGAGTTAATCCACTGTGTGACCTGCGGGACTGCTCAGCACAGAGAGATGATGGATCAGGTGCTGAGCGTCTTCGGCATAGCTCCCGATTACGATCTGGGAGTAATGCGCGACGATCAGACGTTGTTCGACATCGCGGAGCGTGGCCTTCGCGGGTTACAGGAGGTGTTGGAGCGGGAGCGCCCCGATATCACTTTGGTTCATGGAGACACGTCTACCGCGTTTGTGGGCGCGCTGTCGTCATTCTACTGCAGAGTCAAGGTTGGACATGTCGAGGCCGGGCTTCGGACCAATCAGAAGTACGACCCGTTTCCGGAAGAGATGAACCGAAGGCTCGTAGGATGCCTTTCCGACCTGCATTTCGCTCCGACCGGCGAGCATCTCGGAAACCTGCTGCGGGAGAATTTCCCCCGGTCGAACATATACGTCACAGGGAACACTGTAGTCGATGCGGTTACGGCCATTGCCGCTGCCCGCCACGGCTTTGCCGACCCGCGGATTGCGTCTATCGATTTTGCCGGAAGACGCCTGATTCTGGTAACCGCGCACCGGCGTGAGAACATAGGAGAGCCGCTGCGCGACATCTGCGGCGCTCTGCGGGATGTGCTTCGCGACTTCCCCGACACCATCGTGGTAATGCCTGTCCATCTCAATCCGCGAGTCCGAGGCATAGTATTTCCAGAACTCGCCGGGGTCGACCGATGCTACCTGGTCGACCCAGTCAGTTACCCCGACATGGTCGGTTTGATGCAGGAATGCTTCATGGTCATGACCGATTCCGGGGGCCTCCAGGAAGAAGCTCCCGCGTTGGGCAAGCCGGTGCTGGTGCTTCGTCGCACGACTGAACGGCCTGAGGGGTTGCGCGCGGGAACTCTGAAACTGGTGGGTGTATCCAGAGAAGGCATCCGCAGAGAGGCAGGGATTCTTCTATCGAATACAGAAAAGTACCGCCAGATGGCGGAATCCCCGAACCCTTATGGAGACGGTAAGGCATCTAGGCGGATCGTCACAGGATTGTTGCATCATTTCGGTGTAGTTGACGAGCGCCCAGCTGATTTTGCCTAGCGGAGCAGCGGTTTACACATCTTACTAGTTGTGCGACGGCATGTCGCGGTGCTACACTACCCGGGGACATTGGGCCAGCTTTCAGGCGATAGGGCTCGGATTGGGGGCAGTCGGGGTGGAGGTTCTGGTCATTAGGGGCGGGGCGCCTCTAGGCGGAAAGGTGCGTGTGGGCGGCGCGAAGAACGCGTCGCTTCCGATAATCGCCGCTTCACTCCTTGCGCCCGGATTGTCAAGCATTGAGGACGTTCCGCGCCTCAAGGACATCGATACCATGTGCGGCGTACTATCATCGCTGGGCGCCAACGTATCCCGCTCACCAAAGGTCATCGCCGTGGATGCCTCTGACATATCCTCAGTGGAACCTCCGTATGAACTCGTTAGGGCAATGCGCGCCTCGTTCCTAGTCATGGGGCCGCTGCTCGCCCGGATGGGGCGAGTGCGCGTCTCTCTTCCCGGGGGGTGCGCAATAGGATCGCGCCCCATCGATCTGCCCCTTAAGGGGTTGGCCGCGCTCGGGGCCGAGATCGACATGGGCTACGGTCAGATAGAGGCAAGAGCTGCCCGGCTGGCCGGGGCTCGGGTCTATCTTGACTTTCCCAGCGTCGGGGCGACTGAGAACATCATGATGGCGGCGGTGCTGGCGTCCGGCATGACGCTCATCGAAAACGCCGCTCAAGAACCTGAGGTAGTGGACTTGGCCAACTTCCTCAATTCCATGGGGGCCCGCGTAAGGGGAGCGGGTACCAATGTACTGCGAATAGAGGGTGTGACTGAGCTTGAGCCCGCGTGCCACATGGTGATCCCCGACCGGATCGAGGCGGGAACGCTGATGGTGGCCGCGGCCATGACCCGCGGTTCGCTGGTAATCGACAACGTAGTCGACGAGCATCTGAAGCCGATCACAGCGAAGTTGCGGGAAGCCGGCGTTTCGGTGGAAGAACGCGACGACGGCTCCATATACGTGGAAATGCGTCAACGTCCCGCAGGCATCGACATCAAGACCATGCCATACCCGGGGTTTCCTACCGACCTGCAGGCGCAGTTCATGGCATTGACATCGATCAGCTCGGGTTCATCAGTGATAACCGAGACCGTATTCGAAAATCGCTTTATGCACGTGTCTGAGCTGGCCCGCATGGGCGCTTCGATAAAGATCGACGGTCGAACCGCGATGATAGAGGGCCAGCCCGGCCTGTCGGGGGCTCAGGTGAGATGCACGGACCTTAGGGCCGGCGCCGCTCTGGTACTGGCCGGCTTGGTCGCCTCGGGAGAGACCGTCGTGGCGGACGTGTACCATGTGGACCGCGGTTACGAACGGCTCGAAGAGAAACTGGCCCAAGCAGGGGTGGATATTCGCCGCGTGACCGAATCCGAGGCCGAGAAGGCGGTTTAGTCGCAATCATCGGCTTGGGCCTTCCGTTTCAACGCTCCGCTCCGGTCTCTTCAGTCCGCCTCGAATCCTTCGCCTCCCTTCTTTATCGCGTCAACCCTCCGTCGCATGTTCACCTGTTCTAGCTTCCCCGGCCGCGAATAGACTGTACGGCTTTCCGCCTGGGCGGAGGAGGTACAGCTGTGGCAAGGAATGCTAGCATCCTCGTTGTCGTGTGCGTGGGCGTAATGCTCTTGATTCCGGCCTCCATCGCTCTGTTCGTGCACCCTCCCGGTCTGGTCCGCCTCGCCGATATACAGATATCAGTGTGGGACCACTCTGCGCGCGTCGTACGGCGTCTTTCACTCCAGGACTACCTTGTGGGAGTAGTTGCCGCAGAAATGCCGGCATCATTCGCGCTGGAAGCGCTCAAGGCTCAGGCTGTGGCCGCGAGAACCTACACGCTGCGTAGGCTCACAAGCGATGCCGAGCGCATGGCAAGTGAGCATCCGGGCGGCGCTCAGATCTGCACGGATCCGTCTCACTGCCAGGCGTGGAATTCCCGCGAGCAACTCGTCGACAAATGGGGCAGAACGGCGTATTCTGCGAACATCCGGAAAGTCATCGCGGCGGTCGAGTCCACCTATGGGTTGGTGATGACATACAACGGCCGGCCGATCGACGCCGTGTACCACTCGTGTTGCGGAGGAATGACGGAGGACGCGGCAGAAGTGTGGGGGCGAAGCGTACCGTATCTGGTCCCAGTCGCCTGTGGATGCGGGCGCCGTGGTGTTGAGCTATCGGAGACCCGCGCCGTAGACAACGCACATCTTCTCGCGGCGCTGGGCATAGGCGCGCGGGGCGTACCAGCCATGGCCTCGGGAGTGCGGGTAGCGGCGCGCACGGGCACCGATCGCGCCAGCATCGTGTCTGTGTACGGTGTGCCTGTATCTGCAGCTCAGCTTCGCCGGACTCTGTCCTTGAAGTCCACTCGTATTGCCATTAGCTCTGAAGGCGGCAAGACCGTCTTTCGGACCACAGGGTACGGGCACGGTGTGGGGATGTGCCAGTGGGGCGCGGCGGGCATGGCAGAGCGGGGCGATACGTTCGACCAGATCCTGCGGCACTACTATACAGGTGTGAGAATACAGCAGATCACCTCGGGGGAAAAATAGCCCTGAGGTGGTTTTGTGAGACTCCCTTTCCTTAAGAACTACAGAAGGATACTGCCGGCAGCATTGGCGGCCTGTTTCGCTTTGGGCTTTGTGGCAGGAGCGTGGATCGGCCCGGCGATTACCGGTACGGTGAACAGGCGGACTGCGGCCGACGGGGCCCCGCCGGCTCAGAGCGTATCGTCGTCGGGAATCGCGCCCGCTCAGGACTTGTCATCTGGGAGCCTGCAGGCGGAGGACTTGCCGACGCATGATCACGACGCGAACCAGCTGCAGGCGCACAAGGTGTCCGATACACCAGCCAGAGAGCCCGAGACTATGATAGCGCCCGTTGAAGGCAGGACAGTTGGCGCGTATGGCTGGTACAGAGACTCAGTAATGGATGACTGGAGATTCCGCGACGGGCTGGACATCTCATGCGTCTCGGGGACCATGGTAGCGGCGGCGTTATCGGGGAGCGTGACCGACGTTGCGCGGGCGCAAAATGGCGGATACTCGGTGAGCCTGAAGCATGCGGGGGGCGTAAAGACCACGTATGCGAACCTCAGAGCGGTGTGGGTTGAAGCGGGGCAGCAGGTAGAGGCCGGAAAGCCTCTCGGAGATATCGGCGCCGCCTCGTCAGGGTCAGGAGGTGTGGTCCGGTTCACGGTTGAATGTGACGGCGAGTCCAAAGACCCGGCCGTATGCCTGGGGCAACGCTTCTAGCTCTAGCATAATCCACCCCTGTACGAATATAGATCTAGCAAACGACAGGGGGGAGGCCGGACGCCAGATGAGGGAGTATATCCGCCGGCGCGTCCTCGAGATAACCGACCACATGCTGGAGACTAGGGCGACTGTGCGTCAGACGGCGCGCCTGTTCAACGTGAGCAAGAGTACGGTCCATAAGGACGTGACCGAGAGGCTTCCCTCGATCAGCAAGCAATTGGCGCGAAAAGTCAAGAAAATTCTGGACCAGAATAAGGCTGAGAGGCACATAAGGGGCGGTGAGGCCACGCGGAGAAAGTACCGTGCGAGCGGCAGAGCCTGATTTCCTGATTGGTTGCGCGGCCCGGCGGTCGCGCGTGGAAGGTAGGGAGAGCTATGGTCTGGTCCTACGCTGATATCGGAGTAGATCTCGGCTCAGAGAGAGTGCGGGTTGTGGTGCGCGGCAGGGGTGTTGTCATCGATGAACCCTCTGCCGTCGCTGTCAATAGGGAGACCGGCGTATTTGTGGCCGCGGGTGGTCAGGCAGACGAACTGCTGGCGGACAACCCGTACAAGTACGT
>CAYZHL010000030.1:0-4938 GCA_964478095.1 uncultured Clostridia bacterium
CATCCTGGTTTCACTGGCCTTACTTCGGATTTCCATGGGGATTGCCATCCTGATTACAGTGACCTACACCATGGATCCGGTGGCGGCCTTGGTTATGCTGACCGCCATTTACACCTCCGCCATCTACGGGGGAAGCATCACCGCCATCCTGCTGCACACCCCGGGGCGTATGGCGTGCTGGGCGCCTCGATGGGCGGCCTGATGGCGACCTACCTCGGCGTGCGCGCGCCTGAGGTGTTCGGCCACGTGATCAGCCAATCGGGCGCGTTCGAGCTGGCCGAGACGGAAACGGTGCTGCACACCCTCATCCGGCACGGTCCCGCGCCCGCGGCGAAGATGTGGCTGGACGTGGGCCGCTACGAGTGGCTGCTGGAGCCGAACCGGCGCATGGTCTCGCTGATGACGGAGCACGGGTATGACGTGACCTATCGAGAGTATCACGGGGGGCACAATTATCCCTCGTGGCGCGACGACCTGTGGCGCGGCCTGGAGCATCACTTCGGGCCAGCGAACGGGCTGATGAACGACGGCGCACCCCGAGACTGAGGTGCGCACACCGACCTTACGGGGAGGACCATGTGAAATCAAGAATCCTGCAATGGGGCATCCTGAGTACTGCGCGGATCAATCAGGCCCTCATCAAACCGCTGAATGTATCCCCGCGGAACCATCTCATGGCGGTGGCGAGCCGCGACCTGGAGCGCGCGCGCAGTTATGCGTCCGAGAACGGCATTGCCCGCGCGTACGGAAGCTACGAGGCGCTGCTCGCCGATCCCGAGATCGACGTGGTCTACATCTCGTTGCCGAACAGCCTCCATGTCGAATGGACGATCAAGGCGGCAGACGCGGGCAAGCACGTGTTGTGCGAGAAGCCGCTTGCGATGCGCGTCGAAGAGGTGGACGCGGTCGCCGCTGCTGCCAAGCGCAATGGCGTCGCGGTCGCAGAGGCGTTCATGTATCGCCACCACCCTCAAACCCTGAAGGTTCAAGAGCTGATCGACAGCGGCGCCATCGGCGACCTCCGGCTCATCCGAGGTGGGTTCACCTTCTACAACAGGCGCCCAAACAACGTGCGCCTGGACCCTGGCTTGGGGGGCGGCAGCATCTGGGACCTGGGCTGCTACCCCATCAGCTACGCGCGCACAGTCATGGGCGGCGCGGCGCCGGAGGAAGTGATGGGCTGGCAGATCGTGGGGCCGTCCGGCGTCGACATCTCCTTCTTCGGGCAGATGCGTTTTGGGGGCGACGTCTACGCCCAATTCGACAGCGGATTCCAGTCGACGCCGCGCAGCCCGATGGAGTTTGTGGGCAGCGAGGGACGCATCACCCTGACTCAGAGCTTCAAGCCGGAGGAAGATGCGCGTCTCTATCTGCACCGGGACGACCGGCCGGTCGAGGTGCTTCAGATGGGCGACGACCTGCTCTACCTCGGCGAGGTCGAGGACCTGTACGACGCCGCGGTGGCCGGCAGGCCCCAGCGCATCCCATTGAGCGACAGCCGCCTGAACGTCATGACCATCAACGCGCTCCTGCAATCGGCCCGTGAGGGGAGGTCCGTGCGCGTCGGGTGATGCGACAATACCCCCAGCAGGACTCGAACCTGCAACCACCTGCTTAGAAGGCAGATGCTCTATCCTTTGAGCTATGGGGGCGCACTTCAATTTGCATTTTGCCTCTAAATTGCCTCTTTTTGCCCCTGTTTTTTTAAGATTTCTAGCATGTGACGGGCGGATATTTATGTGTTAAGCACATGGTCATTATAAACCAGCTTTGCGCCTATGTCAAAGTCCTTTAAGGTCTGAGAGTGTGCATTATTTCTCAAGTTAGTGCTATCGCTTCTAATGCCGCGTATGGAAGTAAGCTATACTCACATCGGCTATGCTCTAGCGATAGGCTCTGAGTGCGTCTAGTACGTCTGATTGTTGTTCTGGAGTGAGTAGATTCCAGAATTCCTTTATCGTCTCAGGAGAACCGCCATTGCCTTTCAAAAACTGTCGATAATGCCTTGGTAGCTGATACCACTCCCGATGTAGACTCACAGGCAACCATAAAGGGGGCAATTCGGAAAGCTCCATTTCTTCTAGTTTGGTATGCAATCGTTTGGGCATAAAACCTACTCCTTTGCAAACTTGGCAGTCTCTAGGCGCTTCAGTCTATTTCCTAGCGAAACTAGCTCACTAAAGCGGAGTGCGTTCTGTAAGATCAAATCTGCTGTCCTAGCTCTAACGCCTGAAGGATTGCTAGGATCATTGCAAATCTCAATGAGTGCGTCTAGGGCATCTTCAGCCGCGCTAGCCAATCGTCGCGCAGAACGTGCTATTGCCTCATGCTGCACGTCATGCAATATGCTTTGAAAGGCAGGATCAGCCGCATACCGATAGAGAGTCTTCTATTGATTAGTGAACCATCAAAGCCAATGCCGCCTGCGTGTAACGCCTGTTGCGTAAGGTGTCCTCACCTGTCATACTCTGTTGTGTGTCCATACCTGGTGCTGTCCTTGTGTAAGTTGTCATGTAACATTATTTTATGAGTAGGAATATTTTGCTGACTATTATTCAATATGGGCGGTAGGGTATTGCACATACAACCTAGGCGGGGGAATCGGGCGGAAGATGACCTTCATCCCCCTAGCAATCTACTTTAGTTTATCCCTTTTGGCCCTCAGAACGGCTATGTTCTGCTTTGTCTCCAGTGGCATTTGTTCCCATGTTTGGGGGCGAATATGACCTGAAGCATGACCTTTCACGAAATCTAACTCTCCCTTTGATAGCCCATAACCCGATGCAAATAATTCCTGAAGTGCCTTTAAGACGGCATTTAGATAATCAACACTGGCTTTTGCGGCTTGCTCACTGTCATACGTGGTTCTCATTGCGTTTGCTCCATAGAGGCGTCTAGATACTTTAGCTGATTGCGATAAGACCACATGTTTGTCCTACATTTTCTGATTTCAGAGGCATGAAAATCAGAGAATTTTTGCCAAGTCGTGCCTCTAATTTTTCTGGAATTCCAAGCGATTTCGCCCGATAATAGCTCTTTTTCACCTTCAGAAAATAGGAAAGGTAGTTTTTGTTCGGATACGCGGCGTGCAAATTCCTGCAATGCTTCAAAACAGGCGGCATCAAAGAGCTTTTCGGCAAGGTGTATTTGCTGTAAGATTTTCTCTCGTTTGACTAATAGCTCTGCAAAACGTCGCTCTTTCTCATGTAGGCGTTCTTGTTTAACCCTTTCCTCAGCGCGGGCTACTAGCCCTTCAATACTCAAGTCATCAAATCGCTTTTCTAATAAATCAATCCTGCTTGGAGTAGTCATCTATTCCCCCTTTTGATAACCTTTGTAGCCTTTGACAAGCTCAGTGAATTTCTCTACATCAAAGCGGCATTTCTCTAGCAAAACGTCTGAGGCTTTGTTTTTATCCTCAATTGGCCGATCTGAGTAGATAACCTGTAACAAGCCGTCTACATCCATTTTGGAAATGAATTCCGATGATTGCATACGATTGGCATATGCTGCCCGAACCTTAGAAATTTCTTCCTGAAGTCTGCCTAAATCCGATTGTGTTGGTGCCTTTGCCATTGTCTTAGATTCTCCTTTTTGAATAGTTGTTTGTTCCCTTTGTGCGTCTGATTTGCCTAACCTGTAAGCCCAAACTAACAATTGCTGGTCTGTCTCCGATAGCCTGATTTGATTGCTCAATACTGCCCTTGCCTTGTTTGCTACTGCCTGTTTTGCCTCTGGCTTTTTCGATTGCTTCACATCTTTCCTGATCGAATCCTCTAGTTTCATTTCCTCTACTCCTTTTTTTAGTTGCATTTACCGCGTATGCCTCATACTCATATCCTTACTACCATACGCGGTATTTTGACCTTTATAAACATATCCTGTTAGTCATACGATTTTTTTCAACTTTATAAGAACGTTTGCACGTTTGCAACGTTTGCACTATATATATAATTGCAAACGTTATTATTGTTGTAAGTCCATACAATATAGCAGGGGTATATACCCCCCTGCAATATAGGTATCTTTGTCTCCCTTGTTTGCAACGTTTGCAATTGCAAGTGTTCCTGCAAACGTTCATAGTAGTGCCTCATCTTCACTGTATATCGTTACAGGATACGCGGCTAGTTCATATTGCTTTTGCTTTCCATGTGTTGTCTTGATTAGAAAGCCCTCTTTGGTGCGCCACGTTAGCACGGTGTCAAGTGTACGCTGTGAGCAAATCTGCTCTGACTTTGCTAGTTCTACTAGCTCTTGTCGCCATAGTGTCCCATCTTCTAGTTTCTCCTGTAGCCAAATCCATACATCATGATAGGAATCGGTTCTTTCACCTTCATAGAGCAAATCAAATGTATCCTCTGTGAAGTCAAAGGCTATGGAGAATGGCTTGATTGGTTCTGACCATCTGCTTTTGTCATGCGTGATTTTTGCTCCTGAAGGTGCTTTGTCGATCAATAGCGTATAGTCCACAAAAGCCCGAATATCGCTAGAGCCTCTAATCCTTTGGCCCGCATTGCCATAATCTAAGCCATTGCCTTTACGCAAATGATGGGTAAAAAGAACACTGGTTTTGTTGGTTAGGACTTTTACATTGTGAAAGACTGTAGCCATATCCTGAGAGCTATTTTCATTACCAGAATGACACCGCGTAAGGGAGTCAAAGATAACTAGCTCTGGTTCTAAGTCACTGATTAGGCTAAAGAGCTTACCCGTAGTGCTTTCCTTCCCTGCTGCTTTCTTATAAAAGTCGATGCCACCATTCATTATAAAATGCAATGGTAGATTTTCCCCCGATAATTTCTGTGCGTTCAAAAGCATTGAAAATCGCTTACGCAATAATGAGTCTGAGTTTTCTTCATCGACAATCAATACAGAACCTTGTTTGACTGGAAAATGACCTAACCATTTTCTCCCTGTTGCGATAGAAAGAGCTAAGGA
>CAYZHL010000030.1:4948-10430 GCA_964478095.1 uncultured Clostridia bacterium
CGCAATTAAGCCTGTGACTTTTTTAGGAATTATGCCATTTATTAACCAGTCAATATCAGTAGGGCCACTCATGAGATTTTCAAGAGTTAGTGTTTTGTAGGTCATTCTTCATCATCCCATTGATCCTCTCTTTCCTGCTCCGAAAACTCACTTTGGTAAATGTCCCACTCAGAAACACTCATTATCATTTGCACTAAATCTTGCTGTGAGCGCAAAAGGTCTAAACACTTATTGATCTTTGGGCCAAAACCGTCTGTGTACCTTTTGTCACTCAATACCCAAATGCCCTGAATGAACCGTTCATTTTCGTTCGTTAGCCTGATCGTTCGTGGCTTGTTCAAGTCCATCTTTACTGACATTTCACTTCTTCCTTTCACTTGTATTTCTCCCTTGTATCTAAATTCACTATACCACACTTTTCGCGTTTTGTCAAGTACTTTTGCTTTTTTTCGCAAAAAACGTTCATTTTTTCAGCCTATGCAATTTGACAATTGAAATGATATTCGGTTTTTTTATTCTGTGAATTGGCGAAATGATTATCTGGAAATGCTGGTTTTTTGTGAGGGTAGGGGGATACGTGGTGAATCTCTAAAATGCCGTTCTGGTAATGGTTTATGCCTGTTGAATGAGGATTTTTGATGCTTTTTTGGGGATACAGTTCATTTTTGTATGGTTATGCGTCTATGCGTAAAATGTGTGTTTTTTGCCCTATTACCTGCCCTTCTACCAGTTCATAGCAACAAAAAGCCCTACTCTGTAGGTGCGGGTAGGGTAAGTAGTACAAGCCTGTAACAGTTCTAACAGTTACTACAGTTCATTAGCTCTGCGTGACGTGTGCCTGAATAGCCTCTAGCGCGGCATCTTCGGGGAGCAACATTTTCCAGCCAGACTTGGGATTTGAGCTTTTCCAATCGGCTATACCCAATCTGAAAAGGGTATCCCTATTCTCAAGATATGTTGCGCGGTCATTTGGTTTGATGCCTTGTGCTGATTCCGATGTGCCAATAGAATAGCATTTTTTGGTGAAAGTTTCCAATGCTGATAACCGCGTATGGGTAGTGGATTCTTTGATTTGCGATTGGGCTTTTGATCGGGCTACAGGAGCATTTTTGACGATAAGATGACTTGGCTTGCCTATCTGGTTATCTCCTGTAAGGTCTGTCTGCGTGATTCTCTCTACTGCAAACAATAGCCCATCAAATAGCCTGAGACGCCAAAACCACGTAACCAGCAATGAAAAGCCAAATGCTATCAGAGGCACTTTGGCGGGCCACTGGAAGGAATAAGCTAACGTGGACACAAACATAGCGATAAAGCTAGCCGTGATTATCGTCTGCGAAAGTGGCGTCATAACCGCATCATTGTTCCTGCTAACTGGTTTTGTTCTCGTTTTGGTAGTTTGTTTTCTCTGTGCCATTATTATACTCCTTGCCGCGTATACACACACTGGGGCGGCATACGCGGCATCTACTCTATATCCTCATATGATCTAGTGCCCCGCTTTGCCGATGTGCCTCTTTCAAATCGCTTGGGAGAATGTTCAGGTATTGGCGCAAGATTTGCACTTGGCTATGCCCTAGAAGTTGTGCTAGTCTGAAAACATCCATTCCTGCTCTGAGGCAAAAGATAGCCATTGTTCTACGGCACTTATGGGGCGCAACGTCCTTAACTCCTGCTCTATCCCCGATTCTCTCTAGCAATTGAAACAAACCGCTAGGCGTCAAGTGTTCCCCACTTTGGGCAGGGAAAAGCGGAGAATCGTTAGCATATTCCCCCCTAACCATGAAGTACTTTAGCAAAGCTCTTTTCGATTTTGTACCCATGAAAGTCATTCTGCGTTTATCACCTTTGCCATGTTCCACAGTGACCGCGCCACTACTCAAATCTACATCGGCTATAGTCAAGTCGCATAGCTCACTAGCTCTAACTCCTGTATCCAACAGGAACAACAGCAAGGCCTTATCACGTTCTGATTTGCAACCATTCTGTAACAGGCTTTTGACTTCATCCTCTGTAAAAGCTGGTTGCACGTTCTTATCTGTCTGAGGCATCTTGATTCGGGCCATAACATCGGTGTCTAACATGCCGTCAAAATGCCAAAAGCGGAGCATTGTCTTTACTGGTCTGCAATGGTCATGAATTGTATGGGTAGTAAAGCCTTGCTTCGACAGACTGAGGAAATAAGCCCGTACAATGCTAGGCGTTATAGCCTCTAAGCCTGTTATCCCTTGCTCTAGCACATAGCCTATAAACTTGTCTGTCATTCTGCGATAGGTGTCTAGCGTCTTTGGGGATACCCCCTCAGACTCCTTAGAAATGAGAAAAGATTGTTGGGCTAATTCGATAGGCACATGGTTAGTTTTCACGACATAGCTCCATTCTGCTATGTCACATACTAGATATTGGGGGTTAGAGAGGCAATACCACTATATATAGTGGGTAGGATTTAGAGCACCATACATGATGCTTAGAAGGCAGATGCTCTATCCTTTGAGCTATGGGGGCGCACTTCAATTTTATCGTTAGGAAAGACTCGTGTCAATTAACTGCGATGGCCGATCCAGCGAAGCAAGGAACGCGACAAATGCGGGCAGGTCAGGAAACACGCGCGCCGACAGTGCGCGAACGACCCAGTTCTCCCGCATCGGCGAGATGGCGATGACCGGCACACCCTTCTCGTACGCGGCATTCATCTCCAGCGCCGTGCCCATGCTGGCCTGCGGCACGTACGCGACCACCAGGTCACACGAGCTCGCAAGCGTGACCAGGGCAAAGAGCGTCTCGCGCGCGGCTGCGTCGTCGTACTCCACGCTGTTCGGATGGAGCACCAGTGGATCGATGACGTCCAGTTCGGGCCACTTCTCGAGCAGCGCCTCGCCGATTGCGTTGCGATACGCCTGGTCGACGATACCTTTGCCGTGCAACGATGCCTGCATCACACCCGCGATGAATACTCTCATCATCCCGTCCTTTGATTCGGTGGTCGGCCACATCTGGCGCGTCATTGACCCGCAGAAAGCACGCAGCTGGTCCGACGACGCTGGGCATTTTATCATCGTTCGCCCAATCCCACCCAAACCATCCCGCCCGTTTAGCCTGATTTCTTCGCCGCATGGTATACTCCGGCACGATTCTGCTCGTTCAACGAGACACTAACCTGGTAAGTAAAGCATGCATATCGCCATCATCGGACTTCCGAACAGCACCAAGACCACCGTCTTCAATGCGTTGACCCGCGGCAACCTGGAGACCGCGGCGTTCTCTTCCGGCCACTTCGACGTGCACACCTCGATCGTCGACGTGCCGGACGACCGCGTGGATCGCCTCTCCGCCATGTTCGCGCCGCGCAAGACCACCTATGCCAGGGTGACCTACGCGGATATCGCAGGTCTCGCCAAGGGCGTGGGCTCGGGCGGCCTCAGCGGACCGCTGCTGAACACGCTGAGCCAAAGCGATGCCCTGCTCCATGTCGTGCGTGCGTTCGAGGACCCGGACATCCCGCACTCGGAGGGTACGGTAGATCCTTGCCGCGACGTCTCCATCATCGACGACGAGCTCCTGCTGTCGGATCAGATCATCGTAGAGCGGCGCATCGAACGGCTTCAGGCCGGCCTGCGAAAGGGCGGCGACCGCCTGCAGAAGGCGAAGGACGAGAGCGAGCTGGCGCTGTTCCTGCGCCTGCACGAGACGCTGGACCACGGCGCGCCGCTGCGCGACATGGATTTGGGCGAATCAGAGCTCAGATCGCTGCGCAACTACGGCCTGCTGACCCTCAAACCCATGCTGGTGGTCCTGAACGTCGGCGACAACCCGGCAGATCAGGCAATGGAAGCCCTGTGCGACTATCGCCATCGCCATACGACCATCGCCACGATCCAGGGCCGGCTGGAGATGGAACTGGCGCAGATGGAGCCGGACGAGGCTGCGGAGTTCCTGGCCGAGTATGGCATCTCCGAGCCCGGATTGAATCGGGTCATCCGCATGAGCTACTCGCTGCTCGGCCTGCACAGCTTCTTCACCGTGGGGGAAGACGAAGTGCGCGCCTGGACGATCCCGGTGGGCGCGCCCGCGGTCGAGGCCGCAGGCGTCATTCACTCCGACCTGGCTCGCGGCTTCATCCGGGCAGAGGTCACAGCCTACGACGCGCTTATCGGCGCAGGAAGCCTGACTGCCGCAAAGCAGAAAGGGCTGGTTCGTCTCGAAGGCAAGGAGTACGTCGTCCAGAACGGCGACATCCTGAACATCAGGTTCAACGTGTGACGGCGTCAGGACCTTCGTTTCAATCGAGCCATCCGCTGGACGATCCACAACTCGCCCAGCGCACGGCGTAGCGCCCGCCAGTCGTGAGTAGCCCGCGCCGGCGCATCGTCCGGCGCGTAGAGGCGTCGCTCGACGTCCTCCACCAGGGAGAACCCTTCCTTGCGCACGGTGTCGGCCGCGGTCATGGCGCGGCCACGGCGCCAGGGTGCACCGCCGGCCACCCCGGCCGCGACCCCTGCCAGGCCGCGTGCATACTCGCGCGGCGTCTCCCCCCGCCCGGCCACTCGCCCGATCCTCGTCCCGCCCGCAACGAACCGCGCATACGCGTCTGTCTCGGCGCCCGATAGCGGGGGCAGGGAGCAGTTGGCAGCCCGCAATGCGATGGCCCACAGAAGCGCGAGCGCCAGCGTCGCGGTCCACGCGAAGCGCAGCTGCGCCTGACGCTGCTCCATCCGCGCAGTTTCGAGCGCTGCCTCGCGCAGTTGCGCCACGCCCTGCGCCATGTCCTCCGGTCCCCGGTCGAACTCGGGGAGCGGGATTCCCGGCGCAAGCCCACTGACGCGAACTGGCAGTGGCAACCCCGCCGTGGGCTCGAAGGGAACCCAGCCGATGCCCGGGAAGTAGAGCTCGGGCCAGGAGTGGGCGTTGAGCTCCGTCACCGAATAGAGCCCCGTCTCAGCATCGTACGAACCGGTCGCATAGCCGATCGCCAGCCGCGCCGGAATGCCGCGTAGCCGCGCCAGAACCACCATGGCCGTAGCATAGTAGTCACAATAGCCGGTCTTCAGGTCGTGGAGAAACCATGAGACCAGTTCCTGCCCCGGAGGCGGGGCGGGAACGTCGAGGGAATACGGCAGCGTGCGCAGCCCGCGCTCGATGCCTGTTGCTGCGTCGAAGGGCGTCTCGGACCCTTCTGTCCACTCAGAAAGCTGCTCCGCCAGCCGAGGATCCAGCTGGCCAGGCAGTTGCAGGTACTGGGCGGTGATCTCCGCGGGATAGCCGGCGCCGGTGGTGCGCAGCGCGTCGGGGTCGAGCACGGGGACGTGCGACAGCACCGTATACGTCCTGGACGCGTCGGGGTGCGTCAGCGCAACGAGCTCGCCCGGCGCCCTGAGGATCGCGCTGTACGGCCGGTCCACACCGACGGGTTCACCCAGCCCATACACAACGCTGCGGGAGGCCTCGAATACCTCCACGGCCGCCACGATGGGCCTCCGCCCGC
>CAYZHL010000030.1:10440-16881 GCA_964478095.1 uncultured Clostridia bacterium
TCCCATTCCTGGCCCGCAGCAAAGGGCATCTCGGCGTGTGCTTCGGGCGCGTCCTCCCACCCGTGGCCGGTGTACGTGGCGTAGGTCTGGCCGCGCCAGTAGAGCAGGACGCCGGTTGTGTCACCGCGGACGCGAACGGCCAGCGCGGGTTCCTCGCCCAGCTCCGGGCTGCCGCCCAGCAGGTGCGCCCGGGGCAGCCCACCCGGAGCAGCACCGGTCGGCGGCACCAACGAACGCACCGGCTGCCTCACCTGGAAGCTCCGGCTGACCTGTTCCTCCACGCGGCGCAGCGGCGACTCGAACACGCGCCAGAAGCGTTCGGAGAACTCCCGGGAGGTGAAGAACGGCAGCGCCGGTGACAGAATGGTAACGCTCACCGCAAGCGCCAGCGCCGCGAACCAGCCATCCATCCGGATGTCCTCCGCGTAATCTACGCCAAGCGCGTCCCATGCCCGGAGCCGCGACGTCAACGGGGCCATGACCAAGAGGAAGGTCAGTATCGCGATCATGACGAGGACATAGCCCAGCGTCGAGGGCGCCCAATAGGCGTGCTGCGCCAGAAGCACGGCAGCCGGCAGATGGGCGACGAACGGCTGGCCACGCCGGGCAATCCACCACGCCATCCAGGCCGACGTGCACCATACAAGAAAGACGGCCAACCCGATCACGACGAGGTTGTCGGGCGCTCCTGGCCCTGCGATGACCCCATCAAGCCACCACCCGACGCGTTCCCCATACCCCCGCAGTGCGGTCCACTGATCGGTGAAGAAGGTGATCGGGGGCGCGTCCCGGGTGCGCTCCGAGGCTATCCAACCAACGCGGCGCCACAGCTGCTGCACCAGCAGACCGGGCCTCAAGACGTTCACGCCCCACGCCAGGCTGGCCACGATTCCGACAATCGCCAGGCCGGCTGCGGCGACCGCACCCGACACCTTGCGCCGCGCCCCGAACCAGCCCAGCAGGGTCCCGCCCAGGGCCAGTACGATCGCCGGCGCGACCCCGGGCACGATCTCCCCGTCGACCAACGCCAGGGGGAGCAGCTCGGCGGACGTCAGGGCCAGGAGGAACACCGCCCACCCTGTCGTGGGGCGATATCGGTTCCATGCGCGGACGAGCCACGGCGTGCGCTCGACCGGCGGGGAAGAGGGCCTGGCGTTCATCCCGTCACACCTCCTCCTCCACTTCGACCCGGATCACGCGGCCGGAACCTGACAGCATGCGCCACTCCGTGCGCTGCCGGCGGATCTTGTCGATCGGGCGGAACGGGTAGCCCTGGCTCAACACGGTGCTCGGGACGCGCTGTTGCGCGAGGAGGCCGCGCAGCCCCATCATGGCGCCGGCCGATCCCGCAGGCGGATCGAACGTCGTGGCATCGAGAAGCAACGCGGTCGGGGCATTGCCGGCCGCCATCAGAGGCAGCAGAGAGGCGACCCAAGCCGGATCCTGCGAGGGCGTCAGGATGACGAGCGAGCGGCCTGTACCCAGGATTGGCCCGGCCTGGCGCAACAGGTCGGCTAGCGGTACATCGGAGCTCGGCTCTGCGAGGGCAAGCGCCTCCAGGATGGTCCACATCTGGGCCTGCCCGCGCGCGGGCGGAATGACGATCGGTGCGCGGCCCGAAGTTGCCAGTCCGACCGCGCGGCGCTCGCCCTGACGGAGGAACTGCGCCGCGAGGGAAGCGGTGAGGATGATGCCGTACTCGACCGTCGATTCTGCCTCCTGCCCGGCCTGAACCGTCGCATGGAGATCCAGGATCAGCCACAGGTCGCCGGATGGCTCACGGTCGAACTCGTGCACGATGAGCCGGTCATGCCGCGCCGAAGCCTTCCACTGGACACGCCGGAGGGGATCGCCGGGCGCGTAGTCGCGCGAGCCGCCGACCAGCATGGTGTCTTCGAGCGCGCGATCGGACGAGGTCGATCGACCCGGCGCACGGCCGCGAGGCAGTTCGATGGCGGGGAGATGCGAGGCACGCGGATACACGACGATGGTCGCGCTCTCGCCATAGCGGTGCATCACCCGAAAAAAGCCCAGGGGATCGCCCATCTCCAGATCCCAGGGACCGAGATGGAACACGCCGCGACGCTGGCACATCCCGAAGGTGTGCCACGTACGCCTGTCGCCTGGGGACGCGGTCTCGACGCGGTCCACGTGATAGCCCGGTGCGTCCGAGCGATCGTGCACCCGCGCCCAGAGAACGGGCAGCAAGCCCCCGTTGATCAGGGTGAATTGCTCGCGGATCTGGTCACCCACCACCACCCACGTACCAAGCGTGCGGCGGGTGGCGTTCACCTGGTCACGCAGCATGCAGGCCCACCCGTAGGCGATCCCGATAAGGAAGCTCAGGGCGACCAGCAACCAGCTCCACACCTTGTCGGGCGACACCAGTTGCAGCACGAGCAGGAGCGCCCAGGCTGCAAAGGGTAGCACGCTGGTGGGTCTTAACTGGCGCGCAGCGGGCCCAGAGGGTTCTCCCATACGACCAATTATACCATGTCGGCCCCTGCAATGGCATGAGCAAGTCGCCCCCGGGAACAACATATCTTGCCCATACTGCGGAGGAGTGCTACTATAGGTGCGGTACTGCGGGGAACCAAACTACAGCTGAAAACGTCCGCTAGCCTCAACAACCTTCTGCGTGAAGTTCTGGACGTGTTCGAGAAGACGCTCGCGGAGTTGTTGCCAGTCATCGCTCAGCAGGATGCTGCGCATCGTCTCAATATCATCGCTGACCGCGCCGGTCAGGATCTGCGGGACATCGCCATAGATGGTGTACCAGGCTTCAGTAGGCTGCAGGCCAAGACGCATCAGGCCGGGCGCGAACTCCTGCATGATGAACTCGAAGTAGGGCTGCTCGTGTCCGGACTTGATGTCCCAATTCATCAACAACTTGACCATGCGAACCACCTTAGGGCATAGTGGAGACTATTGGTCGGAGGATACCAGAATCGGGGGCTTTAAGCAAGTCATTTTCGGCTTGTGCACCGCGCTTGCACTGATGTGGGTGGCGCCCGCGCGGGGGTACGCAGCTGAACCGCTCGTCGCCGGGACGCCCGGCACAGGGCCATCGTCTGCCAGCATCGTGCTGGTGCCGGCAGATGGGAACGCGCGCGGCATCAGGCTCCGCACGCACAATGTCGCGACCACCCTGATCGAGGACGCGTCCGGCGCCTGGGCCGACACCGACCTTCGGATGGAGCTCTACAACCCGGGCCAGTCTGCGGTCGTTCTTACCCTCGGGCTGCCGGGACCGCAGGCCGAGCTGGCTGCCATGCCCGATATCATGTCCGCCTCAGCTGGGCCGAATGCGCTCGTGCTCACCCCCCTTGCTGCGCCAGATCGGCCAGATGTCCAGGCAACCGGTGTGGTGACGATTCCGGTCAAGGCAAGTGTTGACATTGCGGTCCGCTACCGCCAGCCACTTGCCAGCCGCGATTCACTCGCCGGCTACACGTACATGCTGATGGGCGGCAACGTATGGGCAGGCGCGCCGGAGTCGACGCGAATCGTCATCACCTTCGCGCAACACGTGTCTCCCGAACGCATCATGCACCTGGCCCCTGCCCCTCACAGCATGCGTCCCGACGAGTTCGTGTGGGAATGGGAGGGGCGCAAGGCGCCCACCAACATCGGCCTTGCCTGGCTCGCGTCCGATGCGTGGACCGAGCTGGCGGCGGAGCGCGCCGCGGCGGCCGCCGCGCCCGGCTTCGCAGAACACGCCACACTCGCCAGCGCTACTGGCGCCTGAGCACGCTGCCGGCGCCGGCCTTTGCGCCGCGCGCGAGCTTCTACCACCGTTATGTCCACCAATCCGTTGCAGAGTGGCGCGCGGCCATCTCGGCCGCGACGGCAGATACGGCGGCCGTGGAGCTCGCATCCGCACGCGAGCAGTTGGCAGGAGTGTACCTGGCCCTGGGCGCGCGGGAAGGGGGCGCCGCCGCGCAGTCCTACGTGCAACTTGCAGCAGATGAGCTCGAGAAGGCGTCCGCGCTCAACCCTGCGGACACGGAGCTGGCCGCGTCGGCTGCCGCGCTGCAGGCTCGGCTGGCTGAGGCAGCGCAGGGCCGCGCTGATCCGATGACTGCGGCCGGCCGCGAGGCGCGCGTCCGGGCCATCGAGAAGACGGAGCAGGAGCCCGCTCAGGCCGAGCCGGACCAGCGTTCAGCGCTCGTGCTGGCGCAGGCAGCGCTGGACACCGGCAATCTCAGCCTCGCCAGGGAGCACCTTGACGCGGGGTTCGGCGACCAAGTCCTGGCCCTCCCCGACGCGGGACCGCCGGAGATCGACCGGGCGGCGGTCCATGTCGACACGACCGTTCAGAGCCGCGTGATCGTGCTGCGCCTCGCCGATGGCGCCAACGGTGATCGGAGCGCGACCCTGATCGGAGCAGCACACGCCGCGCTGCGCGATCTGGCGCCCCTAACGGCCAGCAGAGAGGCGTTGACCCTGACCCTGAACTACGAGGATCCCACTGCCCTGCTTGCCTGGCAGGAGAGACTTGCAGCGGCCCTTCCCGCCAGCCCGGAGCTGGCCATCCTCGCAGATGTCCTGTCGCCCAGGCGCCTGGCATGGCCGGCCGAGGAGGAACACCTGACCCGCCTCGACCGTTACATCGAGCGCGTCGACCTGGCGCGCTGCGCCGATGCCTGGGAGCAGGAGGCGGCCAGGCTCGACGCCGCAGCAGCGCGAGCGCGGGCTTCGGGAGAAATGCTGGAAGAACTCCGGGCGGCGCTGTGGCAGGAGGATGCCGGCGCGTGGCGCAGCCTGGCGCGCGCCAGCTCGGCCACCTATCGCGTCGAGGTCGCCGAGCGCGGCGACGGTCCGGACTGGTTGCTGGCGCGCGTGAACCAGGTCTATACGGAGGGTGCGGTGCACCGTGAGTGGATCGTGCCGGCAGGCCAGGAGCGGCAGCTGGAGGCCGCGGTCCGGTCGTGGCACTACGATCGCGCCGCGCTTGCAGGGGCAGCACTGTTGGCTGCCCCCCTGATCGTCCTGCTGGGCGTCCTGCTCCTGGGTCGCAGCGCAGCAGCGCGCGGGGCGCGGCGCAATACCTCAGAGGTCGATCGGACCCCGCAGGAACACGTCTAGCAGCCGTACGGTGGCGGCCACGTCGCGCTGGTCGACGATCTGTGACGGCGTATGAACGTGGCGGCTGGGAATCGAGAGTGCGGTGGCCGGCACGCCGGCGCGCGTCACCTGGATCGCGTAGGCGTCGGTCGTACCCCCCTGCAGCACCTCCAGTTGATAGGGGATGCCTGCTGATTCCGCGGCCCCGATCAGCTTCGCATTGAGCCCGGCATGCCCGATCATCCCTGAATCCTGCACCTTGATCGCCACGCCCTTGCCGAGGCCGACCTCCATGGCCGGGGACGCATAGGGAATGTCGCCCGTCAGGGTCACGTCGATCGCGATGGCCAGGTCAGGCTCGATCGCATAGCCTGCGGTCTGCGCACCACGCGGGCCGATCTCCTCCTGCGTGGTGAAGACCACGTACAGGTCATGGTCGATCTTCACGTCCTTGAGGTCGCGCAACAGCTGCACCAGCACGACGCAGCCCGCCCGATCGTCCAGATTTGGGGAGAACCACGTGTTCCCCTGGCTGGCGAATCCGGGCCAGAAGGCTGCCACTGCGCCCACTTTCTGCGTGACCTCGGCCTTGCTGGTTGCTCCGGTATCGATGTAGTAATCCCGCAACTCGGGCAGAGTCCGGCCCGCCTTGACGCGGCCGTCGAGTCCCACCGTCCCGAGGGTGCCGTCCACAAAGCGAACCTGCCCGCCCCAGGAGGCCAGGGCATAGATGTAACCCACGTTGGCGAAACGCATGAAGCCCTTCTCGTCCACGTAGGTGACCATCAGGCCGATCTGGTCCATGTGGGCAGCCAGCATGACGCGCTTGCCGCCGCCCGATCCCTTCCTGACCGCGATCAGGTTGCCCAGCGAGTCGACGCGCACCTCGTCGACCAGGTCCTTCACTTCCTCGAGGAGGACGCTGCGGATCTCCTCTTCGAAGCCGGAGACACCGAATGCCTCGGCAAGACGCTTCGCAAGTTGTTCCATGCCTTGATCTCCCACTCAGAGCAGAAATGAGCATCGGACGCCCGTCGTCGCGATGCCGGCCACGCCTCGCTCAGCGCGACAGGTTTGCCGGACCGATCCGGCGCAGCGCACCATCCACCAATGAGACCAGCGCCTGCAGGTCGTTCAGGTTCAGGATTGCGGCCGGGCCGTGAATGTACCGGCACGGTGTGGCGACGGCGATCGCTGGAACGCCCTCGCGTGCGAGGTGCATCGCCCCGGCATCCGTCCCGCCCAGGCCTGGCGCCTTGTACTGCACGGCCAGCCCCGTCTCTTCGGCAGTCTCCTTCAACAGCGCAAGCAGGCCGGGATGAGAGACCAGGCTGCGATCCATCAGGGTGATCGCCGGGCCGTCTCCCACGCGCG
>CAYZHL010000030.1:16936-17118 GCA_964478095.1 uncultured Clostridia bacterium
CCTCGCAGCCCGACTTCCTCCTGGACGGTGAACGCCGCATAGAGATCGACCGGGTATGCCTCGTCACCGGCCAGGAGCGCGACCAATGCTGCGCAGCCAGCCCGGTCATCGAAGGCCTTGCCCCGCACGGTCGGCCATGCCGGGTCTTCGCTCAGGACGCTGAACGATGTGGCAAACGTCGC
>CAYZHL010000031.1:0-719 GCA_964478095.1 uncultured Clostridia bacterium
CGCCTTCTGTCAATCGAATGGTGGGACCGCAGAAGTGAGAATCCTATTCGGGAGACGTCCGCGTATGCCGTCCATCAGATTGCCCGAATCGTCGCTGCTGCGGGAAACATCTATCATCAGCGGGGACCGTCTGTCTGGCATATCAGCGCCGCGTGGAACGTAATCCCGGTATAAGTCTGGCTCCGCCCGGGGTTCGGGAGACGCCTGGAACGGCTGGGGAGGTCATCCGCAGGATCCTGGAACAAGCGGGACGGGCGGATGTCTGCGTCGTCGGCGGTAGGTCAGAGTCTTTCGTGTTTCACGGCGTGCCTGCCGAAATGCGCCGACATCTGTCATAAACGGCGTGCGCTATTTGGAGCGTGGCATGTGGATACGGACCGCATGATGTCAGCTAGCCCGTATGCGCGTGGGTTGACCTCAGACCTACTCAAGAGGGCGGAATCCCATGACGGCGAGCCAGCCTGGGGAGCAGCGTAAGCGCGAATCCATCTGCCCAGAGAGTCAGTCATACGTAAATGATGGGGGGTTCCGTAGCAGTGATCATAAGGTACGCATGCAATTATGCCGATGGCAGGACGGCCAGGGGCGAGATCGAGTTTGACCCGTCAGGAACAGCCACAATTACGCGGGCAGACGATGAGTATATCAGAGATGCTCTTGACGCGGCGCTCAATGCCGCGCTCGAAGCGGGGGATCTGGAACAGGAAGAGGACGCCCCG
>CAYZHL010000031.1:729-13084 GCA_964478095.1 uncultured Clostridia bacterium
GCGGGCATGCTCTGGGCGCTGGCTTCGGTCCCTGTGCACGCCGAACCCGGCACCCCAGAGCATGCCCGCGGCATGGTGAATCCGCGAATCTTGATGGACAGGGGCATTGGCGTAGTGCAGATTGAGGATCCGTTCTAGGTGCGAGTGACTTGCGCCGTCTTGAGCATTGCATGCAGACCCGAGCCACTCACTACCTGATGGATCGGCTAATCGAGTGCGTGATGGTGTGGGGCGGGATGCCTGCCTATCGCCGGCCTAGCAAGCCCGTCTGCTTCATGCAGCCGGGGCCGTACGGGTTTAGGTTTGGTGCGCCGGAAGGCCCTGCTGCTGGGACGTCGTGGTAATGGAGCATGGTGCATTTGAGAAGAAGCTCTTCACAGCCGAAGTCGCCATAGCTGGTCGACTAGTTACGTCCAGCCTGAGCCGCCGAGAAGATGGGTGTGGTGCGGTCCGTCTACAGTTCCGAAAAGCCCTTTGCGTGGACGTGGCCAACATGTAGATCGGCGTGAGACTGCCGTAGCTAAGTGGTATTATTCAGCTAGCATTGCATGTTCTTCATACGAGGGAGTGCAGAATCATGAGCCGAAAAGTCACGAGTATCGTCACTGCTACCGTTGCTATGGTAGTGATCGCAGTTCTCTTCGCCCTTCCGGCGTTTGGCGCAGTGCCTAATCCGATTGTCCGCATCAGGGCCAACGGCTCCAACTCAGCTGTGGTGAGGGCTGGGGGCGATCTGTGGGTTTGGGGCTACAACTACGTCGGCCGGGTGGGGGACGGGACGAAAGAGAACAACAGGCACACGCCGTTCAACGTGCAGGGAATCGGAAAGGTCGTTGACGTCGCGGTAGGCCACACGCATACTTTGGCGTTAACGCAGGATGGCTCGGTATACGCCTGGGGCTCCAACGAATACGGGCAGCTGGGCATCGAAGGGTGTCAATGCAGTATGGTTCCGGCCAAGTTGCCGTCGCTGGAGGACGTCGCGGCCATTTCGGCTGCTGGGCACAGCATCGCGCTCAAGTCGGACGGGACGGTATGGTGCTGGGGCCACGGGGGGTTTGGGCAACTAGGCGACGGCGCCCGCGTCAGCAAACCCACTCCCGTTAGGGCCGAGGCACTCGACGATGTGGTGTTTGTCGAAGCCGCCTCGTACTCCTTGGCCAGCCTCCTTCGCGCGTCAGGACTCGGCATGTACCGGGAATGAGCTGGCGTCGGCTGGCCCGGCCATCTTGCATCTCAACCCCAAAGCTTGACGTTGTTTGGGTTCTCGGCTCCATTATCGAGCTGAGGCAGGCTGATCCTTCACTCCGCCCTTGGCCGATGGTCCGTCCTCGCAGGGCCGGTCCGGGGTCTGCCCCCAGTTTGGCAGGGGCGGGTCAACTCAATCTCGACTCTACTGGGTGAATTCGCTATCGACAGTGACGCCAGAACGGCTAGTTCTTGATAATGTCGATCCGGTTGCCAAGGATGGACACGACGGAGTAACCCATGTTCCGAATGTCTATGTCTTGAGCGACCTGGGCTGCCGTAAGCGATGTGGCAACCTCGAACACGACCTGGTTGTGCTCGAACTTTCTAATGAGCAAGCGATCAACGAACCGCATGCCTTTCAGCCTCCACTGCAGATAGTCTACATCGCTCAGCGTCACGTTGTTGACCACGATTGTGATGACGTTGTCAAGTGCCGTTACTATCCGCGGGAGCGTCTCAACGAGCCGAGCGGCGCTCGATGAACCTACACTTGTCAGGGCTTTCGCACCGGCTTCGCTGCGGGTAGCTGCTACCCCGTTGCCGCTTGTGCTGAACACACTGAGTATAGCTGCATCCCCTGCGGAGATGATCCGAACGTTGCAGGTAGCAACATACGACACTAAACCCTGCATAGATGCTCTGTAGTCTGCTGCGGCCATGCCTACTATCAGCGTCTCCGCGTCAACTCCGCTGGCGAGTGTCTTGAGAGCCCACGGATCCCCTGCAGCTGCCTTGAGGACAAGATCACGGTCATGGGAAATGCCTGAGCCTTGGGCCGATACTACCCTGTAACCCCGAGCCGTGAGCGCTTCTTCCAGAGCCATACCGACGATACTGCTCGGGACATGCCTGCCGTCGACGGTATCCACCACTATCACAACGACCCGAGGATCGCCTTTCCGAAGAAGGGCAGCCCTGAGCGACTGCAGGTCATCGGCCATCACGTCGTCTTTGATGGTCATTCTGACCATCACATACACGACCCCGTCCGCAATCCGCTGTGAGACCACTTCATAGCCCGCGATGTACCCTGTCGCCCTATTCGCGACCACGTCGCGGACTAGTTCGGAGTTGCTCACGATTACGGTTGCATCAACCATCACGCCGAGGGCTTGTTCTACTCCGCGGCGCATCGCATCGAGAACCGCTGCATCAATGGACCTATCCAGTTCCGGTTCCAGCATTGCGGAACCTTCGACTACTATCTCCGTTGCCCCGGCGCCGATTGCCCGCGGCATGGGCAGCGCAATGATTGTGAGGCACAACACTATGAGAATCGTCTCTCGTCTCATGGGCGCTCAACCCCTTTGTTACTATGTGAGCTGAGTATCGCTTCAAGCATTGCCTCCAACTGTAGTGAGCTGGGGTGCAGCGCCAACCCGGCACTGGCCCCCCCCATGGCATCGCTGTATTGACGGGCAGTGAATAATACCTGGCACATCGACACGATCTCATCTTCGGTCACGTACAGAAGTGTGTCGTAGCCGAATGAGTCTATGATCTGCTTTATCATGGCCCCCGCAGCTTGCGTGTTGCCCGCCGATGAGCGGATTCTGGCCTCAAGGATCTTGGCCCTCACTACTGTGACACTATTCTTGCCTAACACTGACACCGCTTGGGCCCGAGATAGCGCTTTTGCGGTTAGGCCGTGCATCCAGAGGCACTCGGCGCGCGAGAGTAGGAAAGCAGTGAAGTTGGCCATACTCCACACACGCGGCGGAGCAACTGACACCATTCCGGGTTCGCATTCCACGATGACCCCGATCCAGGAATCGGACTTCACAGTCCGTATGCGTCGAATCCCGCGAACGCTGGCATTCATCCCGGTGCTTACGAGGAAGAGAATCGCATCGTCTTGGAGATCATCCGGCACTCCGGCAACTGTTGGCGCAGCTTCGGCCATGGGCCGAATTGTGCATGCCATGATGGCGTACTTCTCCATTGCGTCCCTCATTGCGGGCGGTACGGAGGGTTCGGGCGAGGCTATCGCGATCATCGCTGCCCCGACTAGTAGATCCTTGTGGACCGCCCCCGACACTAGTACGCCTGAGGGCATCAGCATAGCGCGGTCAATCAGAGTGGGCACTACATCGGCGTCAGCGCCGAAGTGTTGCCCGAGAAGATCGAGAGCCGGTGACCTCAGGCCGGCAACGGTTGCTATGCAGTCACCACTCACGGAGCGTTCTGGTGACATCGCGAAGACGACCGCGTGCGACCATGCCGCAAGGGACGCTGCTATGAGCAGCGCCCCTAACCTATGCGTTCTAGAGATCATCTGACTTTGTCACCTGCCCTGATGGGCCTTGCTGAGGTTTGGAACCTGTCCCCTTTCCGTCGTATCTGTCCGTCAATAGCCGTGGCCCGGCGACGGCGCCTTTCATCATCTCGTGGAATCGACTTGCCCCCGAGGATGCTCCCGGTATGTAGACATTGATAACGTACATCCAGTAACCGTCCTCGTATGTTCTGGACACAACTCCCGGAGGGAGCTTGCCCGACACTACGCTTGCGTAGTCGTCAGTCGACTCAAATGCAGCTTTAAAGGCCCTTTGTGTTTCCTGGAGCATCTCAATGTCGGGATCCCCACCCTCGTTTCTGTACACCTCCCGAAACTGCCGGTAGGACTGCTCTTGCGTTTCAAAAAGTCCGCCTTCCCACATCATGGTGTCGCCCTGAACAATTGCGACGAATGCAGCATTGGCATAGGCTCTGGCGGCCCTCTCTGCAGCGTTTGTCAGAGTGCGCTGAACGCTGGGATCGTCATTCAGCCGTATGATCGCGCTTCCGAATGATACGACAGCTGTTGCGCCCGTGCCGGGCACAGTGACTACTGTGCCCCCCACTGGAGGAACAACGCCTGCCACAATTTTGCCTAGCACGTAGTCAACCCCCGCCGAAAGGTCGGCGGCGCACAGAAGCCCGTCGGAAACGCTTATCACGGAATTGGCGGCTAGGACTGTCTTGACACTCGTGGCGACGCTGACGTAGACCAGTCTGCTTTTTTCATCGTCATGCACGTCAAATACTACATATCCACGCAGCAGCGCTTCGACGTACTCCTGCACTTGTGACTGCCACAACTCGTCGTTATTGGCGACGCTGGCGTCTGGCGTGTCAAGTGCCTTTACGACGTCCCTGAGGCGGTTTACAGACCTCACGCTTACCCCTCGAAGCCCTTTTGCCAACTCCGCCTTTGCTTTCAGATAGGCCTTCATGTAGGCCGCGCGCAGGCTTATCATGGTGGCATTGGGATTGTCGAACACCTCATACGACGCCGATGCCCCTGCCAGATACCCCAGGCCTGAAGGGTACCGTACCTCTCGGAACCCGCTGTTCGGAGATGAAGCCTGAAGCCGCACACCGTTGCTCGCGTAGTTCAGGCCATCCTGCATAGTCTGTGCCTCTACGACGCCCTGGCTTTCGCTGACTTGGCCGGTCACATGATCAGATCCACCCTGAGAAGGAGGAACGAAGTCCGCAAAGGAAAGCCCATTGGCGCCTGTGGGCGCTGCCCACATAATGGCGAACAGCAGGAGTAAACACCCGATGGCAAACTGATTCGAACGTGGCATCTGGGATCAACCCTCCTCTGGCGCACAATTGCGGCTCTAGATACCTATGAAGAAGACTACTGGCCAGATTGCGATAGCCCGTACAGAACCGCCAGCACGACTACAGCCACTGTGAGGAGCGCGCTCCCCAGCTTTGCCGCGGGACTTACGTACGTGCCAAGCTGAACCACATGGTCGTTGGGCTGGATGTCCTTTGAAGACTCGACGACTCTTGCTCTTGCTATGGAGCCCGAGACTTCGGTCACCTTCACCACTGCGATCCTATCTTTGAAGCTGTCATCCTCGGATAGCTGCACGCCGCCGACTTGGGTAACAGAGGGCCGCAGAACCTCGAAATGAGCGCCCGGCTTGATGCCGGATCCGTTGCCGACATATATGTACACCTTGTCCTTACCAGAGGCCTCGAGCACCCTCCCTTTGATGCCGAATAGCTCGGTCAACTCTGCGACCAGCGCGGTTTTGAAGCAGGCTCTCACTGCATCAAGGCATGCCTTGGAGGTGGACGAACTGTCGGTACCGCTTCCACTAAGCCGAATACTTGCCACTATAGTGCCTGTAGATGTGTCGATAAGTCTGACCGACGCCTCTGCGCTGCCGGCATAGTAGTAATGCCTGGTTCCGTTTTTCTCAGTCCATGATTCAGTTTTGTACTCGCATCTATCCAGCGTGCCCACCACAGCGTAGTCGATGCCCAAGATCTGTCCTAGCTGTGCGGCTGTTTGGGGATCCACGAAGCCGCTCACTTGGAATCGCTGCTCCGCAAGTATCCTTTCGATATTCGCCCGTTCCACAACTTGAAACCGAGCCATTTGGATCAGAGCATCAGACAGGCAGTTTGAAGCATACTGGACAAACTGCTGGTTGAATGGTCCCGTGAAGCTGATGATTCCCACCCTAATCGGGACATCTGACGGAAGCCCAAGGTCAGCTCCTGCTGATGAGGCAGTCGCCGTGAAAACCACAACCAATGCGAGTGAACAAAGAATGCGCCAGTACCGATTCACCACGTTTCCCCCTTTCAAGTAGCAATCGAATGCATTAACTGATAGCTGCGGATGCGTATACTACATAATTCGCCGGCGCGGCCATGAGTCCTCTGCAAAAAAGTCTGAAGATACCAACGATGGGGCGTCTCCCCGATGCAAGGGAGACGCCCCACAACCTGGCCATAGGAATGTGCCTGATTGGCCCACGGTTGAGTCTAGTAGTTGAAGCTTGGAACCATGTCCCGGTTTCGGGAGTCGCCGGCGCCGTACAGTATGCCTGTGGCGGGGTCGACCAGAATCGCATTCACATCGCCCATCGGCGCCCTCACGACTACATTGTGCCCCATTGCCTTGAGCTTGCTTTCTACGTCCTTGCTTAGCCCGCGGTTTTCGATTCGGATCTCGTCGGGCACCCATTGCATGTGAATCCTGGGGGCGTCTACCGCCTCGCGGATATCCATCTTGTGATCGATGGCATTTAGGATGACTTGAAGGACAGTGGTGATGATTCTGGCGCCGCCAGGGCTTCCAAGCACCATGAACAGCCTGCCGTCGCTAAACACCATCGTAGGCGACATGGAGCTGAGCGGGCGTTTGTAGGGCTCGACTGCATTGGCGTCTCCTCCTACAAGACCATAGAGGTTCGGCACGCCTGGCTTGATGGAGAAGTCGTCCATTTCGTTGTTCATGAGGAACCCCGCGCCTTCGATGGCTTCACCGCACCCGTATGAGCCATTGATCGTGTAAGTCACGGCAACCGCATTCCCGTATTTGTCTACTATAGAGTAGTGAGTCGTGTTCGTTCCTTCGTGCTGCCACGGTGTTCCTGGCTTCACCTCACTGCTCGGGGTAGCCCGCTCCAAACTGATCTTGCTTCTGATTTCGGCTGCGTAGTTCTTGGAAGTTAGCCCCGCCGTGGGCACCTTGACGAAGTCCGGATCCCCCAAAAACTCTGAGCGATCAGCGTAGGCGTACCTCATTGCTTCGGCCATCACGTGGACTGCCGATGATGAGCCGAAGCCCATGGACTGGAGGTCGTAACCTTCAAGTATGTTCAGTATCTGGACTATGTGGATCCCTCCGGAGCTGGGCGGACACATGGAGACTACTTCGTAGCCGCGATACGTGCCCCGGACTGGGTTTCGCCACACAGGCGTGTATTTGGCCAGATCGCTCTTGGTTATCAAACCGCCTTTGGCTGCCATGTCGTTGGAGATCATGTCCGCGATCGGCCCTTCGTAGAAGGCCGCGGCGCCGTCGGCAGCGATCAGACGGAGTGTTTTGGCAAGATCCTTCTGCGCGAAGATCTCGCCTTCCTTGTAGGGGGTTCCGTCTGGCTTGAGGAAGTACTTCCTCGCAGATGTGTACGAACGAAAGCGCTTTGCGTTAGCCGCAAACGACTCGGCCTGGCCGGGGCCTACCACGTATCCCGATTCGGCGTAGTCGATAGCAGGCACGATTAGCTGGGCGAGGCTCCGAGTTCCGTACCGCTCCAGCATGGCGCTCATGCCGGCGACCGTCCCCGGAACGCCCGCCGCAAGAAACCCTTCGGTGCTGGCATTTGGCACCACATTGCCCTTATCGTCCAGATACATGTCGCGTGTGGCTTTCCCTGGGGCCACTTCTCGGAAGTCTAGAGCGACTGTGTCTCCTTCTGCCATGTGGATTACGGCGAAACCGCCTCCGCCCAAGTTGCCCGCAGCGGGGAGGACAACGGCCAGAGTGTAGCCCACTGCCACTGCGGCGTCCACAGCATTACCGCCCTCTTCCAGCACCCTCATTCCGACCTCGTTGGCTATAGGATGGGAGCTCAGCACCATGCCGACACGGCTTTTCTGGGGAGGAAAGGACGCTGCCGACGTAGACCCCGCGGAGAATCCCACGATTCCGAGTAGCAGTCCGGCTAAGCAGATCATGCTCAGTAACCTATTATGCGGACCCATGACAGACCACCTCTCCTTTGTGATGGGTCATCTGCGCGCCCGACGCGACGCCTAGACCCCCATTGGTCAGTGTGGATGGTCTTTCGCTGGGGCGCACCGGGATTCCTTGTGAGATAATGCGCGGGAATACGGGCAAACTGCTGGCCCGAACCGTCTCTTTCTGCTGGATCCCATGACTTGCGCATACTACGAGCAATGTGGCCACAGTTAGTGGTATATTCATGGCGAGGAGCAATGATTGCTCTATTCGGCATGGACTGTCGGTGTGGGATCTGCTGCACTTCTGATGACAAGTCGGATTGGGATGTGTTGTTGGTTGAGTGATGTGGACCGAGCTTCTGGAAATGGCGGCCTAGGCAGGGCCGATAGAGACGCCGCGGCAAGCCGGCTGAGGTTATTCGGATTTGGATTGTTCGCAGCTATCTACTTCTTGTCATTTCTTCAGCGTGTAGCAGTGTCAGTAGTCGCCGACAACCTGACTGTCGAGCTTGGGCTCGACAGTGTGGCGCTGGGTTTCATGTCGTCGGGCTTCTTCGTGGCATATGCGCTGGTTCAACCGGCTATGGGGCTTCTTTGCGACAAGGCGGGGCCCGAACGCGTGAGCGCTGTCGCGCTAGCTATTGCAGCAGCGGGCTCCTTTTTGTTTGCGGGCGCGCGGGGGTTCACCGCAGCCTTCCTCGGGCGAATCCTAATGGGCATGGGCCTTGCAGCCGGGTTCATACCAGGCATGAAGGTCATTGCAGCCATGTTCCCGCCTGAGGCGTTTTCCACGTACAACGGATTGTTTGTCGCTATCGGGAACGCGGGCACCCTCATGGGAGCGGCGCCGCTGGCGTGGCTAACAGTGATGGCCGGTTGGAGGCTAGTCTTCGCAGGGCTGGCCATTGCGGCAGTGCTGCTGGCTGGGCTGTGCTGGCTATTCGCCGGGAAACGCCGGTCGCGCGCAGTGCCTGACTCTGAACTCGCCAACGAGCCCGGCTCCAACCGTAACGTGATTCGAAGTCGCGAGCTGTGGCTACTCGCCTTCTTCCTGTTTACGAAATACGGTTCTCAAGTGGCGTTCCAGGGCCTATGGGGCGCGCCCTACATCGCAAGTGTATACGGTGTGAGCCATACCGCGGCGGCCGCAGCGGTGACTATGGTGGCTGCGGGTTACGTGGTGGCCGCCCCGGCCATGGGCAAGCTTGCGGACTCCATGGCGGCGCGGGGCATGGACATCATTGTTGCCCAGCGGCGTTTGCTCATCGTCACCACGCTGGTGTACGTCATGACGTGGGCGCCAATCGTCCTAGCCCCAGGGCTTCTGCCCCTAAGCTTCATGTACGTGCTTCTGTTTCTCATGGGCCTCTCGGTCAGTTCGGCTAGCCTTGTCTTTGGAATAGCGACCAGCTTGTTCCCGTCGAATGTATCGGGGCTGGCCATAGGCCTGGTCAACGTCACGTCTATCCTGGGCGGCGCTGCTATGCCGCCCGTAGTCGGCTGGTCCATACAGCGCCTCACAGCGACCGGGCTTCAGGGCGGAGCGGTGTACTCAAGAGCTCTGGGCCCATGCCTCGCGGCTGCTGCTGTGAGTTTCACCCTGATGTTGATGGTGCGGAGGCCGAAGACGGCTGAGCTCTGAGAGAAGGAGTCCGAGAGGTCACGCTCTTCTCACCAGTGATATGCCGGCTATGCCGATCACAACAACCGCCAGCGAATAGAGGGCGATTGAGGAGATGGCCAGCACCCAAGGCCAGCCTGTGGGCTCAGTTGCGCCTGAGGCGAGTCCGCTCGCGACGGCATAGAGCTGGCCGCCGCCGAGAAACGCCGCCGCACAGCCTAGGCCCCAGCCTATGAGTGTTTTGCGGGCCCGGGCGCGCTGAGCCGCCCACAAGAGCAGCGAGGCACCGACGAACGCAAAGGGGAAGAGCTCAGCCGGCATCAGATAGTCGAATCGGAACATGCCGGATGACACCGTTCCAACCACGGACGTTAGGATCGTAAACAGGATAGGGATCCACACAAGTACTGTGCCTACAACGGCTAGAAGCCTGGTTAGGGCACCCTTGCGATCCAATTGACTCTCCTCCATCTGCGGCTCCAAGGCCTTGTTCTATTCGACTTTATGCTTCTTAGCACAGAATGGTTCACGGGTATCAGGAAGCGGGCGCGGGCCGGCCGAGCCCACTCTACTGCTCAATCCCAAGACTCGATGTCGTTTCGGTTCTCGGCCCTGCTATCGAGCCGAGGTTGGCCGATCCTTCTAAGGACTGGCCGGCCGACAGCGGACCTATGCCTGTCTTCATCCCGAATTCGCCTTTGTCTGTCCAGCCGGTGAAATTGCCGTCCTTGTCAAAGCGGAGCGTCACCCCACCCTTGGCCGATAGCTCACCCTTCACGGGACCGATCTCGGCGCCTGCCTTGGCTCCTACTAGTACGCTGATCTCCGATTCGCCCGTCTTGAAGTTCTGTTTGTACGAGCCGCCGACGCCCGCTAGGAACTCTAGCTCCCAGCTGTCGCAATCCACGGCGAATGACGCAGGCCCAATGCCGAACGTCAGCTTATTCTTAAGCCCGCATTTCTTGGCTTCCTTCTTCGGTATGGTTAGCTCCCCGACGGGTTGCGGCCTGAATTGACTCAGGTCCTCGTCCTTGCCGGCTATTGGGGCGATGTAGTCAGCAAGCGCGTAGGCTTGAGGGAGTGTCGAGAAGTCCAGGGCCATGGGCAAGAAGGATGAGTATACAGTGAGCTCCCGAATCTTGTTGACGTAGTCAATCACGTCTTGGTCGTATATGCCGGCAGTCACCTGATCCGACATCTTCCAGTACTCCAGGAGTAGCGACTTCAGACGACCATAGGATTCGAGCGTGAGGTCTCTCCACGCGTAGAAGTGGGAGTCGGCGATCTGGCCTCCCAGCTTGTTGATGGTCTGGGCGAGTACCTTCGCTTCGTATATCTGGTTTGCCATGGTCTTGAGCTCTAGCTGCTTGTACTGACCGCCCTCTTTCAGTTCGGTCATTTCGCGTTCGTACCGCTCATCTATCTGTTTGCGGCGGGCGGCGCTCTGGGTGAGTTCTTGCGCGATCATGTCCGCATAGTAGTCGTTTACCAGCTCCAGCATGAAGAGCTTCTGCCCGTACCCCGGTTTCAGCTGTATGCCCTGGGGAAGGCTGCTGGGTGAATCGCCGTCCCACTCGCCTTCGCTATCCCAGTCATCTTCACCCCACGATTCGCTGTCGTCATCCCATTCGTCATTACCCCAGTCGTCGCTTCCGGACGAAGAGTCGCTGGGCATCTGATCAAACGAGCTATCGCCCATGCCCCTGGCCAGTTCTTCCGGATGATACTGCGCCGCGAATTCGAGTGCGCCGATGAGGCCCTCCCTCATGATCCGCTGTGTCAGGGGCTGGAGGCCGGGCGCTGCGGCCAAGAAGTCCATGCGGCTTCCCCACTTGGGGAGAGTGGGCAGTATCAGCTTGTCGGCTTGAGGCCGAGCATCGTCTTCGGGCTGATCGGATGAACCATCGCCGTCTTGCGAATCGGTCATGTCCTCGTCTATGATGACGTCCCAGAAGGGCCCGCCGACTGAACCGCCGCATCCTTTCGCTCCCAGATACACCTGGCGCATCGACGGCACAAAACCACCGCGAGCGGCTTTGGCGAGCTCAGCCATGGCCAGGTTGCCGTTGCCCCGTTTGACCCAGATGATGCTCATGCCGTAGTGAGCAGCCTCGAAGTCGGCATCGTAGGCGATGGCTTTTGTGTAGGCTAGCTGCGCTTCGCCGAGCATGCCCTTGTCGAGGTATGAGTTTCCCAGGTTGGTCAGGATGACCGGGGAGTAGGGTGCAAGGTTCTCAGCGTACAGTAGCGCTTGGATCGATTCATCAAGCTGCCCGATGGATCGCAGTGTGGCCGCAAAGTTGTTCACAGCCAGAGGATCATTGGGCGCTGCCTGAGCTGCTGCAGCGGCGAGCACGATGGGCATATACTGAGACGAGGCTGTGGCCGAGATGATCACCGCCGCCGACGAGGTTTCCCTGGCGCTTTCCAGCACGCCGGCTCGGTCGACGCCAAGACGAGCGATCCGACCATCGACATGGCTTCGCTCATCAGGGTCGAGTTTGCCGTAGTGCTCTTCCAAGATTCTCTGAGTCAATGCAGTGAAGGCTTCGGCCGTCGGGCCCTGCGTGGAAGCGTGCGTGGAGCTCTGTGCATAATCCTGTGCGGAACCGTGCCCGGCGGCTGCCGACGTGCCCGCCGCTCGAGCTGCGAGAAGGCAGAACACCGCACACACAACGACCATAGTCCTGGCGGTCGACTTTAGTCTCATGTCGTCTTTAGCACCCCCGTATATCAACATGCTTGGGTACCTTCTCATTCGCGCAACATGTGGGTTAATCCTCCAGCCGATTCCCCCCTGCCTACGCATTACTCACAATGTGGGAAAGACCGCGAGTCTCATCCATTGGCCGAGCGCCATATACCGGGAATCGCCCGGGGAGGGGCCTGCCCGTACTCGGAGGGGGCTGGTTGAGGTGAAAAGGGTCTGGTGCAGGCGTTGAGGCGAAGTCGCGTTTAGCAGGGGGTCAGCGGGCCTGCAAGAAAGAGTAACCGGTTTTCCGC
>CAYZHL010000031.1:13152-13443 GCA_964478095.1 uncultured Clostridia bacterium
AGGACCTGTTCAGGATGTGCCCGGTTTTGACGGACCCGATACGAGACTCAGCGGATAAGGGGGTTATGGAGCACCGGGACCTCATCTGGGGGCCCTTCGGGGGAGATCCGGGGGATTCGCGGACACATCCATATTATGTAGCATGCTTCTATCTGCGGATGCGTCTACCGTCAGCTTTTGGCTGTTCTCTGTGATGATCCCGACCGCGCAGGCCGTTTCCCCTTTTGGCTCCGGGCCGTTCAGTGATATTATCTAGTTAGCGCTGCATACTCCGTGTGCAACGCAGTATGG
>CAYZHL010000031.1:13453-13972 GCA_964478095.1 uncultured Clostridia bacterium
GAAGAACATCGACGATATCGATGCAATGAGCGGGAGAGGCGGCTCGGGCGTAGCGGCCGGCGCCGGCTCGTCCAATCGGCTGAGGCTCTTCGGATTTGGGCTATTTGCGGCGATTTACTTCTTGTCTTTTCTTCAGCGTGTGGCGGTGTCAGTAGTCGCCGACGATCTCGCGATGGAGCTCGGGCTCGACAGTGTGGCGCTGGGTTTCATGTCGTCGGGGTTCTTCATAGCGTATGCGCTGGTCCAGCCGGCCATGGGCCTTCTTTGCGACAAGGCTGGGCCCGAGCGTGTGAGCGCCGGAGCGCTAGCCATTGCGGCGGCCGGCTCCTTCCTGTTTGCGGGTGCGAGGGGGTTCACTTCCGCCTTCCTCGGACGGATTCTGATGGGCATGGGACTCGCAGCCGGGTTTATCCCGGGCATGAAGGTTATCGCAGCGATGTTCCCGCCTGAGGCGTTCTCCACATATAACGGGCTGTTCGTATCCATTGGAAACGCGGGCACTTTGATGGGAGCTGCGCC
>CAYZHL010000031.1:13982-17063 GCA_964478095.1 uncultured Clostridia bacterium
GGCGTGGCTGACGGTCATGGCCGGATGGAGGTTGGTCTTCGCAGGGCTGGCGTTTGCGGCAGTGCTCCTGGCCGCTCTGTGCTGGCTATTCGCTGCGAAACGACGCACGCGCCCAGTGCCGGCCTCCAACCCAGGCGATGAGCCGGGCTCCAACCGCGACGTGATACGCAGTCGCCAGCTGTGGCTGCTTGCCTTGTTTCTGTTTGTGAAATACGGCTCTCAGGTGGCGTTTCAGGGCCTGTGGGGAGTGCCTTACATAGCGAGCGTTTACGACGTGAGCCCCACCGCAGCCGCAGGCGCGGTGACTATGGTGGCCGCCGGCTACGTAGTGGCGGCTCCGATAATCGGCAGACTCGCCGATGTCATGGCGGCCCGGGGCATGAACCTCATCGCTGCCCAGCGGCGTCTGCTTGTAGCCACCACAATGCTCTACGTTGTGACGTGGGTGCCCATAGTTCTGGCTCCGGGGTTCCTGCCTCTGAGCGCCATGTACTTACTGCTGTTTGTCATGGGCACATCCGTCAGCTCGGCCAGCCTGGTATTTGGAATAGCGAAGGAGTTGTTCCCATCGAACGTTTCGGGGCTGGCCATAGGCCTTGTGAACATCACATCCATCCTGGGCGGAGCCGCGATGCCTCCTGTTGTGGGCTGGTTCATAGACCGCCTGACGGCAGCGGGCGTTCAGGGCGGAGCGGTGTACTCGCGGGCGATGATCCCGTGCCTGCTGGCCGCCGCCGTGGGCCTGGCACTCATATCGATGGTGGGGAGGCCTTCCGGGCGGCGGGTGCGCCCTGGCTATCCTGCGTAGTCGCGTTTTCCCTGTCGGTAATGGGCACGCATGCTCGAGGCGCCCGGGGCCAGGGTCCAAGCCCTCCCCGGGCGGCGAAGACTCCATCAGAATCTGCATTCTGCGCCAATATGGAATACGCTTGCGTTCACTGCATACCCGGAGGCACCAAATTCGCTGGCCGAGGGATCGAGCTCGACGCGAATTCCCTCGTACCGGTACCCGCCGACGATCTCGACTGCGGGGATGACGTGAGCTGCCGCACTGATCGCTAGGTCGAACGAGTATGCCTTATCAGGTTTCGAAACGTCGAAGGCGACATGATGACGGTAATGAACGCCCTCATCTGCGATATCGTCCGCTATCTCGAGGATCTCCGCGACTGCGAGACGGGGGGAGCATCCAAGGGAAGCGCAGAATGAGAACCTGTCGCTCAGGGTGGCGGATGCTTCGGCTCCGAGCCTGACTCCGCGGGTTCGAAGCCCTCTGCCCCAGGCATAGACTGCTCCTTCAGAAGAATGTTTTTGCCCTATAGTAGTCTGCATGCTCCGGTAGCCGATTGAAGGGCCAAGCTTGAATGACCCTACATCGAATCGATAGGCTACATCTCCGCCGAAAGCTGTTACTCCTCCGCAGCCTTCATCCGCATCGCCGAACAGTTCAGGATCCAGCTCGGCCTCTCCGAAGCTCTTCGTGGTCAGAAAGCCATTCACATTCCACGCTCCGGATGTTACGCCTAGCTCGAATCTGAGCGGCGGAGCAGAAACAGAGGACTCATATCGAGTCGTGTCGTCAGTATCGCCAGTCTCAAGAAAGGCGTAGTTACCCGTCTGATAGACGATCTTGCCACCGAGCCCTAGCTCCGCTGCGCAAGCCAAACCTGCCCATGCAGATACAAGCAGTAGCGCGAGCCCAAGAACCAGCAGACATCTCTTCATCCAACTCTTCCTTTCAGGGCCTCTCGGCCCAGTACATGGGCACGAAAGTCAGTTCTACGTGCGGGGATTCCACTCCTTTCAGTATGCGACGTGGAGACGAAAGAGTAGGATTATCGGCGTTATCTCGTATGACTGAAGACAGTGCGACACGGCAGCAGGAAACACCTGATGGAATCCGAACTGTACAGGGCAGGCGCCCCGGGCTCAGCTTCGGATCGAGTCGAATAGCGTACATGATGACCCACTCCAACGTTGATATATCATCGCACCTAATGAAGGAGGCAGTGAGAAATGAGAGTCACGGTAGGGGTAGTGCGAATAGCTCTGGGGCTGGCCGTTATTCTTGCTTCAGTCGGTGCCCCGGGGAGTTCGTCCTCGGTGAGCGACGCGGACGTGGGGGCACTTGTGAGGGGGAACAACGCTTTCGCGGTCGGTCTCTATTCGGCCGTGTCGTATCGAGACGGCAACCTGTTCATCTCGCCATACAGCATTTCTTCAGCATTGGCCATGACCTATGCAGGCGCGAGGGGCAACACAGCGGCACAGATGGCACATGCCCTCCGCTACGATCTGGCCCCCGAGCAGCTTCACGAGTCGTTCTCTGAGCTCAGCAAGCTGTTCAACTCTGGAGGAGAGAGCTATCGGCTGTCGGTTGCCAATGCGCTCTGGAGCCAAGTCGGCCTCAGGTTCCTGCCCGAGTACATTTCCGCGGTCGAAAGCTACTACGATGCAGGGCTTCGGGAAGTGGACTTCGTCCATGATACTGAGGCGGCCCGATTGACTATCAACCGATGGGTAGAGGACAAGACCGAGGGCAAGATCATTGACCTGATAGCGCCGGGGGTGCTCGATCCATTGACCCGTTTGGTGTTGACTAACGCAATATACTTCAAAGGGCAGTGGGAGAAGCAGTTCAGGCCGGAGCAGACCGCGGAGGCGCCATTCCGCCTGTCCACCGGGAAGCAGGTCATTGTGCCGTTCATGCATCAGGTAGAGACGTTCCGGTACGCCGAAACGGCCAGCGCACAGGTACTGGAGCTGCCCTACAGCGGCAACGAACTCGCCATGACTATCCTGCTGCCGAAACCCGATTCCAGCCTGGCGGAGCTTGAGGCGGCCATTCGAACCGATGGTATCCGGCCGATTCTGGAGGCGCTGTCTCCCACTAAGGTCGATGTGAGCATCCCAAGGTTCAAGTTCGAGGCGGAACTCTCGCTCGGCGAATACCTTCAGCAACTGGGCATGACCGACGCGTTCAGCGACAACCTGGCCGACTTCTCAGGCATATCCGATACATTCCTCTACATCACGCACGTTCTGCACAAGGCCTTCATAGAGGTCAACGAGGAAGGCACA
>CAYZHL010000032.1:0-4523 GCA_964478095.1 uncultured Clostridia bacterium
GAAGACCTTCCGGTTTTCCGACAGGCTAGGTAAACCCCTGCTACGCATGGTTTCGATGGGCTTATCCCTGCATAGGGCCGCTTTGCCTCCCCAACTGGGTTGCCTGGAGCATCGCCCAAATGCCGAAATGGGAACATCTGCATGCGGAACGTGGGCTATATGATTTGCATGTACTAAACGAGTTGCCGGCATCCTGGGTAGTTGCGCGAGTATGGCGGAATGACGCGCCGCATACTGCAGTATTCACCGTCGTTGTCCGGCCGGCGATATCCGTTCCGCCTCGCTGGAACGAAGAGATGCTCCCCGTCGGGATGCAGTTTGGGCGAGCTTGCCGCGAAATGCCCATCCTTGGAAACCCGTTCATAAAGTCGAGACCTATATTCTGCCATAGGCCCCGGACCTCGCTGCGACTCTCCTGCTGCCAGGCTTCGCTTCGTCTATGATCAGCAGTGCGCCTCAAAACCTCCAAGTCTCGGACCTCGTCGGCTCTCGGGAGAAGAACTATGCTCGGACCAGTCTTTCATGAGGCGAACGATATCGCGTTCGCGCACGATCCTGTGGAAAGACTCCATGATTCGACAGGCTTCCTCCTTCGACACCGCGTAGGCAGACAGCACGCGTAGAAGCAGGTAGATCGGCCAATGATAGTCGCTGATCGGAGAGTCGTGTTACTACGCGCGAGCCTTGCTTTTGAGGCTGATTTCGCGGGTTTTCTTCGGTTTCGGGACAGTAAGATGCGATAGAATATGCCTCTGAGCTGGGGCGATATCTGTGTTCTGAAGAACCTTGCCTTCGGGAGCGTTGATCTCAACAATACGAATTCTTTCCAGCTTCACCTTGTGCTAATCGATGCAAGGCGACCGAGGCGCGAGAAACGCTGGCTGAGCTTGTCCAGAACGTGTCAGTATCGGGCTAGAATCTGCAGCAAGTCGTTGGTGAACAGCTGGGTCCCAGGGGTACAGTCGTTTTCAACTATCGACTGCAAATAACCCAGTTTGTCGCCATCTTGCCGAAAGATGAGATAAGTGGAGTTAGGATAGCCCGGCATGATCCAGTTGTCCTCGGTGATATACATACCGCCGGCCAGTACAACGCTATCCGGTGATTCAGTGAGGAATTCATAGTTCATCTGGTAGATGGCCAACCGCATTCCGTTTAGGTCGTCGTAGGTGTATGCATAAGTCAAGTTTTCAATCCGCCAGCTAGTGTAGCTATGGTCGGGGCAATCTGTTCTACCGATGTCAAATAACCGTTCGACTTGTGCCTTAGCCGCGGCCAATACGTCTTCGGGAACGTCAATGCACTCCGCGACGAATCCCATCATGCAAGGAGAATCGCATGTCACTTCGTTCTGACTATTGTCCGGTGCCTCCATCGGCCTTCTGTTGCCATCGACGAATGTGCACACAACACGCAAAAGCACGATTACCACTATGACAGATATGGCCATGATGGTTCTCGATCCTTTCACGGTTCTCCCATCCCTTCCATACTGCTGCGCATTCCGATGGAGCGAGCGGCTCCGGGGGCGCGCCCCGAAGCCCTCGCGGAACCGGGGCTGGTCGGGCGACAAGGCGCCAAGCTACGACCACTGCAATTGGCGCCGCCTCCTCTTGCCGCTGTCATCATCTATCGATCCGCAAACAACTCACGCAGACTGACTTGTTGCCAATCGGAATAGCCAAGGGCACGGATCCACAAAGTGAGTTCCTCGGGAACGGCAATGACCTGGAATACTGTGCACCGGTGCGTGGAGCCGCCGTCTCGCACCTCAATGTCCATGAGACCCTTCATGGCCTGAACATCCAGCTTGCCACGGAACCCGTCGGAGTTGGCAAGCTTGATGAGATTGCTATAGCGGGGATCGGTCTCTTCCGGTCGCGGATCGGCGACTTTGCCTATCCACTCCTCCGGGTACGGGGGAACAAAACTGTTGTACGCAGCTAGAACGCCCTGCTGCTCAGTCTCTCTCACACGGGCCGTAAAGGTCGCTCTTTCAACGGATACGCACTCTTTCGCATCCGCAATCTGGATGATATACGAAAGATCAGCGGGGGTTTGAAGTAGGTATTCCGACGCCTCATCTATGGTACTGCATTGATTGAGCGCTGTTGCCAGCACCGAAACGGTGTTTTCAGCGCTTTCTACGTAGCTCGGATCAGAATAGGCTCCATTGTTGAGTTCGATGAACAACCCCTTCTCATTCATGCCGGTTTCAAGGTAGACGTTGCCGAGGGGATGAACATTCGCAAAGGCGTTTCCGGAATCAGGGATGAACACAACCACTGCAAGGTACTTCATGTATGGTTGTAGGCTCTCTCTTTCAATATCCCAGTTCCGTCCGAATACGAGGACGCCGTCTGGTGTGTACTCGTCCCAAACCGCCAGACCGCTACACGCACTGGGAGGTTCGCCGCCCAGGACCACCGTTGACAACATGACTATCCCGGCGTTAAGAACCAGCACTTCATCTTCGCTCAAGCCCGACGACTCAACCATGCCCCTCAGCAGTTCATTCAGATCCGAGCTGAATGTGGCCGCCATGAACCTGGCATTCTCGAACTGCTCATCAAGGGGCATCCCGCGTCTTGCCAAGTCCTCCGATATCTCAGCGAAGAACTGGCGCAATTCGCCCCCTGCAAGCCTTCCGTACTGACGCCCCATCTCCCGCCAGGTTCCCTTCAGGGTAAGCACCCAATGGGCATCCGCGTCGGTTTTGTGCGCCGTGCCGCCCTCAAACCTCTCAACCTCATGAGCGCCGCAAGGCACAGAGAAACCTGCTGCCGCAACCAACACTGCTACGACGACAATCCCGCAAGCCAAAATACGGCGCGATGCTTGACAGCCCAACATCAAAGCCTCCTTTTCGCCCCCCGGCGCCCGCCTAAATGGCATGGTCTAGCGGAGATTCTCCGGCCGTCGCAACTTTCCTCCGGTTCCCTGACAGTTCGCCCTCACGCCGGGAAGCCTTTGGGGTCGGTCGCGATGCTATAGTCGTGATGCTATAGGTCTTCACCGCGACGGCGTACTCGGAGATGCCGGTCCCTGCCGACCGGCCCGTCGATTAGCCACAAGCATAGACTCGGGCAACGGCCAGTGGTAGGTTTCGGCAGAGCGGCTCTGCGCTCCTGCGTACCTATAGGGGGTGGGCATCAACCGGGAAAGAACTACGCGTATGCGTCAGGCGATATGAGGAGAGATGCCTCCAGTAGACTGCGCGGGAGGGCAGAGCCAAGATAATGGAGCTCATGGGCACCGAAGAGTCCCTGCGCCGCCGGCAAGATGAGGGAATTGCCTGATGATCCCGCACGTGAAATCATCGGCCATCTCCAGAAGGAGTATCTCGCCTTCGTCGTAGAGAGCGATGTCGGACCGATAATCCTTCTTTAGTCTTGCGACCGCCTGAGCCTTTACAAGAGACAGATGCTCGTGCCACATTCTCGTCATGCCCTCTCTGGACCAGTAGGGATTGATACAGCTGAGGAACGCCGCTATTTCGTCGGCATTCGCGTACCATCTTCTCTCGATTTCTGCCGCAGCGGCGCTATCGCCGGTTTTCGCCGCCCTTACTAGATCGGCGGCTATTGCTAGATGATCTGTGATCAGGCTATCCAGCCTATCCGCTACCTCATTGCCGTACAGAGGCCGGAACACCGCCGCAATGTCTCCAGAGTTGCGGAGCAGGCGCGTAATGGTCTGCGCTTCGTCCGGCAGAGCCTCGGCGATACTGATGATGGTCATCCTTGTCCAGGTTGCATGCTGCTCCCAGAGCATTCTCATGAGGTTGTTGAGTTGGCAACTGCCTGTTCTGGTGGGACATGAGGCCATCTGGCTCACTCCTTTGGCGAATTGTGCTATGACAAGATATTCTCTCATGTGCTTGATCGTCTCCGCATCGGGGAATGCAGCATGGGTAGGCGCTTGGTGCGGGCCGCGGTGTTTCCATCCTGTATGGTACGTCGTATCATCGCCGCCAGGGAGATCAATGACTTCAATAGGCTGCCAGTCAGAGCGGTTAACCGTCTCCCTGACGATGGGAGTGGGATCTTTCCAGCCATATAACACTCTTGCTCCGCCATCAAAAAGCGCTGATGCCAGAGCGTCGCTATAGGCGCCCCGGCAACTGGAGACGTATGCGATACTGTCGGACATTCCAGCGCAGCAGCGCTTGAAGAAACCTGGAGCAATGATGAAGCCCTTTCTGTTGAGGATCAGTCAACCGGTCTGCAGATCGTATGCATACCGTTTTGCGTTAGTCTCGGTGAGCAATTCCCACGTCCATATCGCAGGGCGCCAATCGGAATACTCTGGCTGAGATGAGCCTGGGTCCCAGTTAGGGTGCCTGAAGTTCTGGAAGTGCCTATTGCCATGAGTGGAGATGAGTACAATACTGTAGTTGCCGAGCAGCCTGAACCTGTCTACAGTACGTGCAGCACCTGCGAACTCGTTTTCCAGGCAGAACCTGACCACACTGGACTTCCAGGACTTCTGCAGTTCGTCTGGCAAGGGCGGACCGCACCGGC
>CAYZHL010000032.1:4533-7013 GCA_964478095.1 uncultured Clostridia bacterium
CCGGCGTCAGCTCCAAGACCTCATGAGGCGCTTGCGCGCAGCTGACCGTTGAGAACACATTTGCCCTTGTCGAAGGATTTCCTTCAGGGTACAGACAGGACTTCTGCAGTTCGTCTGGCAAGGGCGGACCGCACCGGCAATCCCCATAGCTATTACCAACACATCCCATCACCTGTCGGTTTTCCGTACGGCTTTTGGCGAGACCGTACTGAAAACCCCAAGGTGGCGATTGGTCATTGGCGAACGCGCAGCTAGAACCGCCATAAGGACGTAGCGACTCGACAGTAGGCCGCCGGGAACAGCCATCGCGAGCTCTGCGATCCCCCAGAACGCCCCCCGATTTCGCCCGACCGTTCAGAACCGTACGGTATTCCACTAGGACGGCGAGAATACCATACGGTATTCCATATGGTCGCGCAAAGCCCCGCTCAGCCCTCTTTTGCGGCTCGTGCTCTGTGTACGGCCCTTTTGGCGGAGTGTTGCCGCCACATACCATGTCGCGCAGAGAGCCGCGCAACGAGGCACTCGACAGGGCTTTGTCCCGCTCGGAACCCGTAGGGCGTCGCGGAATGGACAGGTCTGGTTAGTCTGGCATCTCAGCTGCAGAAGTCGTGGCAGACGCCGAGTACTTGCCGAAGCAGTTCGACAAGCGCGGCGCGGCTACGGACTTGCGAATCACATTAGTCGTGTTTTCTGTACATTCGATAGTAGTAGTAACTGTCGCTTTCCATGTTTGGTTGCTTATGTCCGATGGGCGTTCTCTTCTCGAAAAGCTCAAACCCGCATTTCTCGGCAAGCTTACACGACGGGACATTCGCGCAGTCAATGGTCAGCACTAGATACGGGATGTCCGATACTTCGAAACACCATTCACAGAGAGCAGATACCGCCTCGGAGGCATATCCGTGCCGTCTGTACTTCTCGCTCATGAAGTAGGCAACCTCGACCTCGTTCAATGTATCCTCGAGCCCCATCCCTACCATGCCGATCATCTCGTCCGTATCCGGCAGAGCAACCGCATATCGTTTGTTCTCACGGACGGCGGTGGAGTCCTTCTGCGTCTGCAGCCAGTCAATGAAGCGGTACAGGCTCTCGGGAGAAGGACTATGCTCGGACCAGTCTCTCATGAAGCGAACGATATCCCGTTCATGCACGATCCTGTGGAGTGATTCGGCGTCTTTTCTCTCAAAATCCCTGATGACGACATGATGCGCGACTATCCTCATGCACTTCTCACACCTAACATGCGTCTTAAGGCAAGACTGAATGACGTAGCGGGTTGGAGCAGCGACCCCGGCAGCAAACGGCTGTGTTTCCAGTGTATCACCCGAGCGATGGAATGCAACAAGCTTGCCCATCGAGCTGGAACTCAGCAGCATTCGCTTTTGCTGTTGACATACATTCCGTTTCATTATATTGCTATATCAGGAACACGTCAGGTTGAGAAGAGCAACCGTTGAGAAGGGCAACCGCTGCAGCAATTCGCGCATCGCCATCGTCCAATCGAACATGATCCTTGCGCCCAGCGCCATTCCCGTTAGTGACCGTTCCGTTTCTCACACCAAACCGAACGAGTCTGGAGGTTGCGAGTATGGGTGCGTTTCGCGAGTTTCACCAATACGATGGTCTGGGTCTCGCCGAACTTGTACGCAAGAAAGAGGTAACACCCCTCGAACTGGTGGACGAAGTCATCTCGCGCATCGAAGCGTACAACCCCAAGATCAATGCGGTCATACACAAAATGTACGCCAAAGCCAGAGAGAGCGCGAAAGGCGAACTGCCGGATGGCAGTTTTCAAGGCGTGCCTTTCCTAATCAAAGACGCTCTGGATACCCTGCAAGGTGAGCCGACAAGCTCGGGGACACGTATTCTCAGGGACGTTCCCAAACCGCACGACAGTGAAACGGTGCGTCGTTTCCGCGCCGCAGGGCTGATCTTCGTCGGGAAGACGAACCTCTCCGAATTGTGCCTGCTACCGTATACGGAACCCCAGGCCTTCGGGCCTACGCGCAATCCGTGGGACCTGACCCGTACGCCAGGCGGTTCCAGCGGCGGTTCGGCCGCTGCGGTCGCAGCCTGCATGGTTCCGGTCGCAGGGGGGAGCGACGGCGGTGGTTCTATCCGCATACCCGCATCGTGCTGTGGAGTGTTCGGCCTCAAACCCACGAGGGGCCGTGTTCCGACAGGTCCCGATGTCAGCGACCCGTGGCGGGGTTTCGCGCAGGAGAACGTCATGTCCCGTTCCGTGCGTGACAGCGCCGCGATGCTAGACGCAATCGCAGGGCCGGATGTCGGCGCGCCGTACTGGGCGCCGCCTGGGCCGCGCCCGAATACGAGATCGCCGGACACACGCAGGCAGACGCCGTGGCCCGCGCCGGTGGCATGGTCGGGTTGGCGGCGGTGCTACTCATCGTCGCAGTCGTCGCCATGCTCAAAGGACCGGGCAAGGGCGCGCGAGGAGGTAGCCAATGAGCGCCCTC
>CAYZHL010000032.1:7023-16888 GCA_964478095.1 uncultured Clostridia bacterium
CTCACCCATTTATGGGCAAAGGCGTGGACGAGAACTGCGTCAAGGGGCTGAATCATACTGCACGGCTGCTGGAGCAGCTTGGACATGAAGTTGTTGAAGCGGCGCCCAAAATCGACAAAGAGGCCTTTTCGCTGTCGTATCTGACGGTGATCGCCGCCGAGACTTGCGCGGAGGCAAGCGCGATCATCAAGCTCGTCGGACAAAAAGCGTGCATCCTGGATTTCGAGCCCGGGACACAGGCGCTCGCCGCGCTCGGCAAGGTCATCAGCGCGGGCGACTACGCGAAGGCGCTGAACTACCTCTCCGCCTCGTCTAGAAGAATAGCCAGGTTCTTTGAGGATTACGACGTGCTGCTTACGCCTACGCTCGCGCGGCCGCCCATCCCCATAGGCTCGCTTCAGATGTCGAAAACCGAAAGCCGGATAGTACGCTTGCAGAGCAGGCTGAACGCGGCGTGGATCATGAAGGCGCTTCACGTCATCGATACTCTTTCAGAGAAGACCTTCGACATCATACCGTATACTGCAGTGTTCAACGTGACCGGCCAGCCGGCGATGTCGGTCCCGCTCTACTGGAACGAAGAGATGCTCCCCGTCGGGATGCAGTTTGCGGCGCGCTTCGGCGCAGAGTCGACCCTCTTCCGCCTTGCGGGGCAGCTCGAACGCGCACAGCCATGGTTCGACAAGCTTCCACCGGGACTGCCTTACTAGAGAGGAGGCGAATCCGGCATGCCGGAGGTAACCGTAGTAGGTGGTACTGAAAACAACATCAGGTTTGTCAGTGATTATGGTGCTCTCTCAGAAGTACAACAACTGCAGTTCAGACGGGTGATAATGGAAGGGCTAAAAGGCAAGTTCGTTAGTACACTTCAGGATGATACGGATGGCATGCTGTCAATTATCGACATATGGATCAAGTACGGGTTTCTCCCGATGGACGAGACGTTTTGTGCCATTGATGTGAACACCGAAGAAGTGCTCGCGATCCTACTGCTGAACAACTTCCACAAACCGAACCTGCTGGATTCCGCCTGCTGCTTAATGAGCGTTATTCGAACCATTGGCCTGAAGAAGTCCCTAAGGATAGCGTTCAACTTTCTGGCACTGGACAACATAAACAAGGAAGACAACCCGGAAAGCACAAAAGCCGAGATATACTTGGCCTCAACCAGTGAATCGCACAGAGGAAAGGGCATTGGAACGATATTGGTCATGTACGTTCTGGACACACTTCGCGCGAGATGTGAATGCGAGCTACGACAAGGCGCCGACTGCAAAGTTGAGCTGTTCGTCTTTGCCCGGAATCCTGCGATCGATCTATGGAGCAAGCTAGGTTTCAAACGCGTCGGTTCCATTGCGACCCCAAAGCTCGCCAAAGTGTTCGGAAGCTCATATGATGTCTACGTGCGCATGGAAAGACCATTATGATCATTCCCGCTCAAACCCGTGGCTTGCGAATCTTAGCGTCCGGCTATTCTCTGTTACTACGCGAACGACGTTGTCAGGGGCGCCCGACGCGATCTCGGCCTCGATATCAAGGGTTACTCTCACCTTCGCCCCGACTAGCCCCACGAGATGCGCGATGACCTCGTCAGCGATCTGGCTGGCGTCGCGGCCAACGCGCTCCGGGTCAAGGGAGACTGTTCCGTGGTACCGCTTAAGCACGACCTGCGCAGGCTGCTCAGGCGGCGTCAGCGGCTGACCCTCCCCGCCCCGCGCCGCGCCTGGGCGCACTGCCCCGCCAGCGGCCGTCGGCGGTTGGGGCGCCGGCGTCTCCGCCTCGATCTGCCTTACGGCCACCTCCGGCCTCACCAGCAGCCCACGTTCGCAGTCCTCAGTCGACATCATCTGCCCCGAGCGTAGCCCGCGGTATCGCCCTGCATCAGCATCGTAGCTGTCGGCGTAGGCGAAGCTGTCCATGACCCACGTGAGTGTTCCCACCCCGTCGCAGGCGGCTCCGATGAGCACACTCGGTCCGACAAGCCTGGGAAGATAGTTGTAGCGTGCGAAATCATCCACGAGCTGGCTGATCTCCACGTGATCGCCCCGCCATAGCGGCACCCGATCAAGTTCCATGCGTAGACGGGTGCCCGCGAACCGGCTCACAAGCAGCTCATCGTTGCGCAGTCGCCTGCTAGCACGCTCCGCCAGAGGTTCCTGCCCCGAAAGACGGAACACCTGCCATTCCACGGCCGACGGCGGCGAGTTCTGAACCGGCACGAGCAGCCACTCATAGGCCTCCGGGATTCGTGCGGTCACCGCGCCGTCGGCGGCGGTCTTCTGCATCGAGGCCTGCTTCACCTGATGGGCCGAGAGGTCGAGGGTCTCTTTGTCGGCAACGATAGACTCCCACGCGAGGAAACGTCTCACAGCCTCGTCCAGATCCTGAAGGCGCGCCCGGTCGACCGCCAGGAATACCAGCGTGTTGCGGTACAGGCGCGGCGCGTTGCCTCGCGACTCGAGAATGGCCCTGGCGGCGGCGAGCGCGGGGCTGTCGGCGTCTTTGCTATGGGCCTGATCGATCCCGAGCACCACAAGCCTGGCATCCAGGTCGTCCGGCACATCCTGCACAGATCGGGGCATGGGATGCACCCGGCTGAAGTCGCCCTTCTTGCGCAGGTCTTCCCGAAGACGCCTGTCCAGCTCTCTCGCGACAGCGTCAGGATCGCGCCTCAGCTGCTCGGCCCGGTCTTCAGCCAGCTTGGTCACTGTGGGCTGAGTGGAATACCAGTATCGGGCGCCGTCCTGGTACAGGTACGTTGCCGAGGCGGCCAGACGGCGCAGGGCGTCTCCGAACACCGCGGGAGTCTCGCCCGGCATGACGCAGCCCAGCTTCACTCGCCTATCCTCTATACCCCGGTTGGCGGCGGTGGCCGTCGGAGCCGACCCGAGGTAGATCGTACGAGCAGTGCGGCGGCAGGCCGAGAACTTGCCCAGGTTCGGCAGCCCGCCATCTAGGCGATGCGGCCGAGAGTTCGGCCCGTCGACATCCTTCTCGATCACCGGCACCCAGTTATCCGGGAGGTAACGCGTCAGCTCGAACTGAACCCGGGGGTCATCGATGGGAATGCTCGCCGGCAGTATCATCGGGTTTCGGTCGCCCTTCTCCCATAGGCTGTGGATCACAGCGGCCATGAGACGCAGAACACCCCTGGTGCGCTGGAATTTCGCCAGCGTGGACCAGTCGCCGTAGAGCCGATCGAACACCTCAGGATGAATCGGATAGGCAGCCCTTAGCCGTTTCTCGTAATCCACCTCGCAGCACTCGGGCGGGAACTCCTGGTGCCCAGTTCGGTAAAGGTCGTAGAACGCGCGGGCTACCGTATCTCTCCCGATGAACTGCTCCTGAGTCACCAGCGGCTCAAACAGGCGCCGCCGCACGATCTCGAAGCCCTCCTCGGCGCTGGCAGGGCGCCACGACGACTCCACTCGTCCCACCACGTTTCGCAGCCGGTTAAGCGCCTCCCGCCCGCGATGCCCACCCACCTCGGCATCATCCGCCTGCGCATGGGGCGATGCTCCAGTGTCTGATGCAGGAAGACTGATCACGAGCAGGCACTGCCTCGCCAGCTTCGCCGACTCCGTAAGCGCCTGGGCGAAGGAGAACTGCGTCTCGAAGCTGCCTGCCGGCAGATCGCTCTCATCGTGAAGCTGCCGGGCGTAGGCCACCCACTCGTCTATCAATATCAGGCAGGGCCCGTACTTGTTGAACAACTCCCGCAGCGTGTCGCCGGGGCTCGTCGCGTTCTCGTCGTCGGCCCTCACCCGCTCGAACGCTTCCCTGCCCCCGAGCTGCCATGCCAGCTCTCCCCAGAGTGTTCTGACGACGGTGCCGTCGGGCTTCGTGACCGGGTTGCCGGGGGAAAGCTTGTTCCCCACCAGCACCACGCGCCTGGCCGTCGGCAGCTCGTCCACGCCCGAGTCACGGAGCAGGTCGTCGACCCCCAGTAGGTCGCTGGACGGCGTGCCGGATAGCAAGTGATAAAGCGCTAGCATGGCGTGGGTCTTGCCGCCGCCGAAGTTGGTCTGTAGCTGCACCACAGGATCCCCGCCCGCGCCCGCCAGGCGCTGTACTCCCCGCGCCAGCAAGTGCTTGAGGCTCTCCGTGAGGTAGGTGCGCCTGTAGAACTCCGCCGGATCTCGGTACTCATCGCTTCCCTCGCCCAGATGCACTTGCCACAGGTCCGCTGCGAACTCCGCCTGCTGATAGTGACCGCTGGCCACATCCCGGTGCGGGGTAGCGACCTCCCTCCACGGCCTCAGACCCCCCATTGCAGCACTCTGGACAGCCGTTCCGGAGCTCTTGCGCTGTTCGGTGCGCATCTGCTCCTCGAAGCGCACGCGCAGCAGGTTCATCTTGATCCTGTCGAGATCAGTGGCCTGCGGGGCCGAGACGGCAGTCAGCAGCCGGCTGGCCGAATCGAGGGCGCGGTAGGCATCATCGCTGGAGAACCGGTCCTGATGGGCCCACTTGTTCCTGACCTCCCGCAGCTCGCTCACTAGGCTCCGCTCCGCATGGCCCAGAGTGTTGCGGAACACATCGTTCCACTGGTCCCACATGAGGCGCAACAGCACGGCACAATCCAGGTGCGGTTGGTCATCGTCGCCAGTCCAGCTCACGTCACTCGGCCAGGAGGCAGTTGCCTGCGTGATCCAGTATTTGCCGTACCGAGCCCTCAGCTCGCGCTGCACGAACGGCGCAAGCCCATCCTTGAGCAGATCCAGCGCCTCACCGACGCGTTCGTGATTGGTGACCGCCATCGCTATCCCTCACTTTCCTCAAACAGTGTGGCCATTACTTCGTCGGGCGCGCTGTCGCCCAGTGCAAGGTGAGCCAGCTCCGGCCAGCTCTGCACCAGCCCGTTATAGGACAAGGCCTCTTGCGCCCGCTTCTTCCTCTCGCACATTGTGTATAGGCGATAGCCCAGGTCCCGCGCCACTTGCGCACGGGCGCCGAGCTTCCTGACTAGTTCCGCTGCCGCTCCTTCGCTCTCGGTCTCGAGCACCCTGATGAGATGGTGCACCGTCTCCCACACAGTGTAGCGTGCATCCTTCGCCGGATCCCACCCCTTGGGTAGTTCCGCGGGGCGCAGAAGGCGCACCTTTCCACCCCTGGAGACGAGGATTCCCGCCCGAACCATCCCATCCACGGTGGTGTCCTTGGCCTTCGAGAGGGTCTCCGCCACGCCGTATTCGCCTTCAGAGAAACCGTACTGCTCGAACCACGCCAGCGCCCAGCGGGTATCGGCGTCGAACTCGCCCTCCTGCTCCGACAGTACTTCATCGAGGGTCTCATTGATGAGAGCCAGCGCCTCGCGTACCGTCAGCGCACAGCCCTCGGCATCGAGAACCTCTGAATACCTGGTGTAGACTGCCATGCCCGGGCCGATCGCCGCCTGAGCCAGGTCAACCGGGGCGATGTTGCTGCGCTGCAGGTAAGCGATGGCCCTGGGCAGCTCGGACCTGAGCGCGGTGATAAACTCGCGGCGCGTGGCAGTAGGCGCATCGTCGGGGCGCCTACGGCAGACGAGGACGATGCTGGAGGCGAGCGTGTTGGTCCCCTGGCCAAGAATGCGATTGCCTAGCTCCGTTCGAATGGGCCACGTGCCCGAAATGGCAAAGCCAGCACGTATCGTCGCGCCCAAGAAGGTCTCCCAGCCGGTACTGGCTGTGCCCTCGCCACTCTGGCTTTCGGACTGCTTAAATGCATAGTAGACCGTGACAGGGAAGGCCGGGTGGGCTTGGTCCGCAAGGCGACGCATGGCCCGCGTCATCCCATCAAGGAAGAACGCGTTCGCCTTGTCCTTGCTGCCGTGACGGTAAGGTGTAGCTACCAGTTCCTCGGTCTTGGGCACAGCCAAAGTGGTGAAGAGGTCGGGAACGACGCGCCTGAGCGAGCGGCGCAGCCATACATAGAAGAAATCCGACAAGTCGGCGTAGCCGATGTTGTCGTAGTATGGGGGATCAGTGGACACGATCTTGCCGCTGCTAAGGACTTGGGCCATAGCATCGGCCGCAGTTGCGGCGCCTGTGAACTGAGCAGGTAACGAATGCATTACCACCTTGGCTATCAAGCCTATGCCACCCACGAAATTCCCGGATGCTTCACTGAAAGGGTTCCCTTCAGCGTAGTCCCATGTCATAGGTAGAGCCTGTCGGCTAAATGAGTTTATGATTCCGCTGGCTGTCGGAGTCTGGTCCCATCTTGTGAGGGTTGAGTGACGATCCGATAGCTTGTCCACCCCAAACGCAAGGTACGCCGCTACCGCGTCTGCGTATGCTGTAGCCGGCGATCCTACTTCGTCGGCCTGCGTGACATCGCCAGACATGCCAGCCTCCTGAGCGTCGAGCTGCACTCGTCGGCGCGCTTCTTGCACCAGGTCAGCGAAAGTAGTCAGTGCCACCAACTGCCGGTCGGTAAAGAGATCACGCCATCGCTTCATGCCGTACTCCTGGACTCGGAAACCGAGAGCCTTCTCAGGAAGTTCGGTCTCGGGAATTCCATGCGGTTTGGCGCTACGTGCAACGTCTTCCATGTCGCCTGATGGCGATAGGTAGACCCGCCTGCCATCGCCCTCTGCGACAACGGCCATCAGACGCGCTCCCATGCGACCAGCCTTGGCTTCGGAGCGCAGGTACTCAAACGGCATCGGAGTGCCCGAGACCAAACAGACGAAGTCGCTCCCGCTACCGCCTGACTTCGTACCGCGTCGCGCCGCCTTGACATCCCTCGGCTTCCCCACCCTCACTGTGAACCGGTACCCGTCTCCCTCTATCACCGGCTCGACGTAGGCTTCCTTCCCTGACTTGATGGAGAGCATGAAGGTGGACACAAGCGGCACGTCGACATGGGCGAACGCCGGGTTAGGGCTTTTGACTGTCCGCGCCCAGATCCATGCGATCACGGTAAGCTTGCGGCCAACGAGGGGCACGAGGTCCGGTCGCTCCTCCGCCATTTCGGTCGTGATCTCCACCTTGGGATATAGATGACCGATGCGCTTCTCCGCCTCATCCCGCATCCACTGACCATAGTAGCGCACGTCCCGGGCGAGCCCCTCGGCGCCCTTCCACTGACGCGCCACCAGCCGGTTCTCCTCCCGCGATTTTGGGTTCACCGGCGGTAGCCCGGCGAACTTCGGGGGGATCTCTATCATGGCCTTGTTGATAAGAACCGCCACCGGGTTCAGGTCGCTTGCGTAGCTCTCCAGCCCGAGTCGCTGCGCCTCCAGGGGCAGCGACCCGCCGCCGGCGAAGGGATCGTGGAAAGCGGGAAGCTTGTTCCGGTCGAACAGCTCTTTTGCCCGCGGATGGTCAGCATTCTCCGCGCACGTGGCGCGCCAACTCTGCCATATCGCCGCCCGCGCGCGTTCCAGCACCTCTTCGTTTGTGGTGTTCTCCCATTGAACAAGATCCTCAATGATGCCGAACAGCCGGCGCCTTTCCTTTTCCTGCGCCTTTTCGGTCGGGAAGAGGTCGGGATGCGCAGACGGGTCGTCTACCATCTGGGCGAAGATCACTGCCCGCGCCGCGGCCAACGGTCGCCGCGCCCACCACAGGTGCAGCGTGCTGGGATGCCCGTGGCGTATCGACTTCTCCCTCGCCGAGGCCTTGTTAATCGACTCAAGCGGCAAGGCCACTTCAATAAGCTTCTTCTTGTAGCCGGTCTCCATGATACTGCTCATCCCACTCCATTCGCTATCTCGGCTCTTCGGCTCTGGCCAGCAGCTCAGCAAAATCGTAGTTCACGCTCGTAACCCCGAAGTCGGGCTCTCGCCGGAAAGGAGTGCGCACATAGTGCACCCGATGCCGGCCGCCATCGATGAACTCCACAATGGCGAGTATGTAATCCTCAGGTTTGTTCAGCGAGTACAGGATCTCGTTTTTGGTGACCGTCAAGGTCGCCGCCCCGCTGGCTCGCCCCTTGACCTCAATGAAGCGGAGCTTGCCGGTGCCGGGAACACGGCTCTCGATGTCGTATCCGACCTTCTCGGTCTCCCTGTCGACCGGCTCGTAGCCCAGCCCGCGTTCGACTTCCATCACGATAGCGCGAGCACGCGCCGCGGCCTCCTGCGTGTCGACAGCCCAGATCGGCGTCGCCCGGCCGGAGCCTGTCATCTTCGCGAGCAGCCCCGCCGGCACGATCAGAAGCCCTCCCAGCACCACCGGAGGAAGAGCCGAGATTTGCCCTTCGAGACTGAGCTGTTCGAGGCGGCGCTGCAGCCGCGCGTGGAGCTCGTCTGCCCGCCGGCGGGCTTCCCGCGAGTTCAGGCGGGCGTTGGGCTTGCCGGCCCGTTCATCCTCCTCAAGTACCGACGCCCTGTAGTCCCAGTAATTGATCTCCTTAGTCAGGCGATCCTTCACCGCGGCATATGTCTTCTCGATCAGCGAAAGCCGATGTGTGCGCACCTCGCGCAGGTGCTCCGGCACCACGCAGGCGACAGCGTGCCCAAGCGCGCTCTGCTCAAGATCAGGGGAAATCCATGCGCATTCAGGGCGCCCGAGGATTGCCTCCACATCAGGCTCTTCCGGCTTCAGGGGCCTGTAGTCAAGGTAAGGCGCATAGTACACGTGGCGGGCGCTCCCAGCGGCGTCAAGTTCCACGTAGAGCATGCGCTTGCTGATGACGCGCCGCTCGCCTGTGCGCGTAGGCGCGGCGTCCTGCAGCGCATGCTCCAGGTAGAACAGCAACCTGGGCATGTCGCCGACGTCGTTTTCGTCTACCAGCACCGTTCCACGGCGAAGCAGATCCCGGTGACGCTCAAGGACTAGATCCAGTGTGGCGTCGAGCAGCGGATGGCCGGGGCACACGAACGCCGCGAGCGCTCGGCCCTGTTGAGCTATGAGAGACTTTTCGAACACGATTCGCTCGTAGCGCGGAAGCACCGGCTCGCCGACGCCGACTAGACGATCTCGGCTACGAACCTGCGCTGGAACGCGCGTCACCTCGTAGCGTCGCGGTTCCCGCTGCCTGACTGTGCCCCCAAGGCGCTGGAACGCCTCCATGAAGAACGATTCGATGTAGTGTGGCTGCAGGCGGCGCGCCTCGGCACGCTCCATATCCTCGCGCACGCGCTGAACGCGGCTGACGTCCATCGTCTCCACCGCAAGCGCCCGTTCGTCAAGGAGATCGCGAAGGCGTTCATGGTCGAGGGCGTCGGTCATAACACGGTTGAGCTTCTCTCGAACCTCGGGGAGCTCGCCATACCTAATCGCAGCGATGAGCAGATCGCGCAGCGGCTTGCCGTCAAACTGCACCTTTCCCAGAACGTCGAACACCTGCCCGCCGAGGGCGGTGCGCGCCTCCTCGAGCTTCCGAAACAGCGTTTGATACACATCGCCCTCGCGGGTCTCCTGAGCTACTAGATTCCACAGATGGCACACTTCTGTTTGACCGATTCGGTGGATGCGTCCGAAACGCTGCTCCAGGCGGTTGGGGTTCCACGGGAGGTCGTAGTTCACCATGAGGTGGGCGCGCTGCAGGTTGATGCCCTCGCCGGCTGCGTCCGTCGCGACCAGCACGCGCACCTGGGGATCGGACTTGAACAGCTCCTGCGCCTTCGCCCTTTCCTCGCGGCCCATGCCTCCATGGATGCACACTACCGCCTCCGGGCGCCCAAGCAGGGTTCTGATCCGCTCGGCGAGGTACGCGAGGGTATCCCTATGCTCGGAGAAGATCACCAGTTTCTCCTGCGGCGACGGCGTCGGACGGGGGATCTCGCCTGCCCCATATGGAGGAGTATCCTCGGCGATACGGCTGGCGATGGCGGCCGGCGTGAATATCTCCTGCAGTAAGCTGGCCAGCTCCCGCCACTTGCGGTCATCGCCGCTATCGCGCACCTGCCGCGCCAGCGACTCCAGGTGCTCCA
>CAYZHL010000033.1:0-2576 GCA_964478095.1 uncultured Clostridia bacterium
AGAACCCGGCGGTTCCGATGTTCGTGAAGCACAACTACATTGTCGCAACACCCGAAACCGCAGCCGGAATGGCAAAAGCCCTCCCTCCCCTTGCGGCGCTGGCCCTCAAACTCGCCCAGGGCAAACCCATAGGCACCGCCCCGGACGAAGGCTACATTCCCACAGGGCATCGCCGCAATGAACTGCATCAGCTCAGCGGAGCCACACGTGCTGTGAACATGCTCATGGCCAGGCTCAACAATGCACCGTTTGCCACCGAGATACCCATACGCACCTTCGAGACGGTGCCCGCCGCCCCTCGGATCGCCGATGCCGCCGACTCAGTCGTCGCCCTCATCACAACAGGCGGGCTCGTACCCCACGGCAATCCCGACAGGCTCAGGCAGGCATTCTCCACCACTTACGGCTCATACTCATTGGCGCACCTATCGACTATGCCGGCCGGCGACTACGAGTCAATCCACGGCGGCTATGACACCACGATGGTAAACGCCGATCCCAACCGGCTACTCCCTCTCGATGCCCTCAGGCAGCTTGAGGCCGAAGGCGCCATTGGCGGAGTGTGGGATATGTTCCTGGCAACCTGCGGCATAGGGACTAACGTAGGCAGTTCTGTGTCAATAGGACAGCGCATGGCTGCGCAGATCAAACAAGCAGGAGTCCGCGCAGCCATCCTTACGTCAACCTGAGGCACATGTACACGTTGCGGTGCAACGATAGCCAAAGAACTAGACAAAGCTGGAATCCCGAATGCCCTGATCACCGCGTTCACGTCCATCGCCGAGAATGTCAAGGCGAACAGGATCGTGTTCGGGGGGCACTTCACCAGTCCTGCAGGCAACCCTGATCTTCCAGCCCCGCGTGAACTGGCCTACAGAAAGCGCGTTGTCGAAACCGCACTCAGGGCGCTGGCCACTGACGTGCAGGCGCCGACAGTGTTCACGGTGGACGAAGAGAGGGAGGCGTGACCATGAACACGGCAATGAACCTTACGAGAAACTACTACGATGTGAATCGCGCGGCCTGGGCTGATAGAACCGAACTCGCCGATGGCCTGCTGCGCATCAACCGAGATGAGCTTGATGCCCTGGTAAAGCCTATTCTGGCTGGGGTAGCTCAGGCCAGGTTTGAGCTGGTCGCCCCCGGAGAGAATACGCGAATCATCCACGTGCTCGATACGATACAGCCGATGTATAAGCCGGAGGGCAATGCGTGCCCGGGCATCATTGGCCCGCCTACTACCACTGGCTCGGGCGCCACTAACCTGCTGAGAGGCTTTGCGGTGATGGAGAGCGCACCCTTGCCATGGGAATCGGCCAGCGCAAGCAGTGGGTTGCTGTATCCCAGAGATGCAATAGTCGACATGACCGGGCCGATATCTGAGTACAGCCCCTTCTCCCACACCAATAACCTGGTGATCTGCTATAGCTTGGTGGAGGGCAAATCATCGGCTGAGTATGATGCGGCGATAAGGCAATCTGCAATGCGAGTGGCCGATTACCTGGCCAGAGCCGCCGAAGGTGCCAGTCCGGACGAGGTTCAGCACTTCTCAATAGACAACGCGCTCGACAGCCTGCCCAAGGTGGTGCTGGTATGGCAATGCCAGAACCAAGGCGTCTACGCAAACACACTGCTCTATGCGCACCCCATTGACAACCTAGTTCCCACATGGCTGCATCCCAACGAGATGCTGGACGGAGCCGTGGTAAGCGGCAATTACGTGTGGCCGGCCTTCAAAGTCCCCACCTACTTGCACGCTAACCACCCAATACTGCTCGAGCTCTACAAACGCCACGGCGTAGATCTGGATTTCAGGGGCGTCGTGTTCAGCCGCAGCCACAATCCAACCCATTGGCATAAGGAACGTTCCGCTAGCTTCTGCGTGAAACTTGCGCGCATGCTTGGCGCCGACGGCCTGGTAATGGCTTGGGAAGGTGGAGGTAACGCCGCAGTAGACGCGATGCTTACGATTGAGTATGCGGAGAAGCTGGGCATCGCTTGCTCTGCCATAACCTTTGAGTTTGGAGGGAAAGACGGTACTGAGGGTGACCTTCTCGTAGACAGTGTGCCTGAGGCCATAGCCATCGTGAGCGGCGGAAGCATTGAGAAGACAATATCACTGCCTGCAGTGGACCGCGTGGTAGGCGGAGATGTGCTCCGGCTCAACAAGGAGTCGGGCGGGTGGTTTCCGAAGGCGACAGATGCAATCACCTTCGACACAACCGCACACATCTACTGCTCCGGCAATCAGTCGGGCCACAGCAGACTATATGGAGCTGCGTATTAGCGTAGCTCAGCCCAAGGCCTCTCACTAAGCATCAAGCCCGCAAGATCCTGATGCACGCCTGGTCAGGAACGAAAGAGTAACCTTCTCAGCAACCACCGCCGGTTCGCCGCTACTTCAGGCAGGGCGAACCGGCGGTTCCTCGGCGGCGATATCCGCGTCCGCAGGGGTGAATGCAGCCTCTGTGGGCAATAGTGGCTGGAATGGATAGTAACCATTCCCAGACGGGATAGCGACCGGAAAAGCGGCATCCTCCCCGAAAAGGAAGATCCACCATGTCATATGGAGCTAC
>CAYZHL010000033.1:2586-3135 GCA_964478095.1 uncultured Clostridia bacterium
CACATGGCTGAACGGCTACCGTTTGTTGAACCCGTTGCCCGTACTGGCATAGATCACTGCCACAAGCCCTACCGGAGCAATCAGTTGTCGCTGTTCTGAACATGACCACGCCACAGATCAGACTATGAACCTGCCAGTCAGACGGGCACGCTCCGGAGCGCCTCATGCACTTCTTTCGCCATGTCCCATACATGGCAGTCCTGGTTTGCCAAAATCGCGATTACGGTACCGGTATCGGGGTAGTACCTGAGAACACCGTCAACGCCCGGATTCTCCCCGTCCTTCTGCATGTACATGATCCTGCCGCTGTCAGGTTCGAGCGCGAATTCGAATCCATATCCCATCATGTATGTGGCGCGCGCAGTTTGCCTGTACATGACCTTGGGCCTTAGGATGTCATCCGTAAGCTGCGCAGGCAGCAGCTTGTTCGCTGTGAGCGCCCTCATGAACAGATCCAGATCGCTCACCGTCGTGTAGGCGCCCGAGTCGGGCGAGCCTACGGGAGGAAACGAGTAGATGTTCTTGCGCCAGCCGACGAGCGTTCCGCCC
>CAYZHL010000033.1:3145-6936 GCA_964478095.1 uncultured Clostridia bacterium
CAGCGTAGCCCTCTGCCACATTCTCCGCTACCGCGTCCATAGCGACGAACTCGGTGCTGGACATGCCCGCCCGCCCGAACACGTTCTCGCGGACGTAGTCTCGATACTTCTGCCTTGTAAGCTTCTCCACTACCAAACCTGCCAACACGAACGCGCAGTTGTTGTACCTGCACCCGTCGCCCGGCGCGAAGTTGGCCGGCTTGTGCACGAACTGCGGCAGGAAATCCACAGCCTCGCGCACTGAGTAGTTGGGCCTGTCCCTAAAGATGGCCTCGTAGCTCTCGCCCGCCTCTTCGTCAGCGTCGTCGCCTATTCCCGACGAGTGAGTGAGCAGATGGTACACGCTGACCTTCGGCGCGATCGAAGTGCCCTGAAGCTCGAGGATGTCGAGCACCCCGTCGTGCAGTGACAACAGCCCGCGCTCGGCAAGCTGCAATACCGCCACCGCAGTGAACAGCTTGGTGATGGAGGCTGTATCGAACCTGGTAGACACAGTGTTCGGGATTCTCCAGCCCCTATGGGCGTATCCATACGCGCCGGAGAACAGAACCTCGTCGCCCCGCTTCACAAGCCCCGCGCCAGAGAAATGGCGCTCCTCGTGATGGGCCCGGAAGACTGACGCCATGGCCTCGGTGACGTCTACGGCCGTAGCTCCTGCCCCTGTGTGTCTGGGCATTAGGCTTCACATCCATTCCAACGGCGGGCTTCACTGCACTCGCACCGGCACAGCCACACCTTCGATCTTGCAGAAGACCGATTCTCCTGCCGTCGAGTAATTCCTGCATGGTGTACTCCATCGGTTGCAGGCATGCCCACAGCTCTGTTGAATTAGTATGAGAGAAGCAGGACCTAGGTAAAGCGGAGGCTAGACCGCCAATCGTGGTATCCCAGAGGCGATAGCTATTGAGAATCGCGCAATGGGGCTAAGCTGCAGAATATGAGGTGCGTTGAACTGAGGCGACGTGCTGCTGCTCTACTCCTTACTGCAATGGCGAGGGCGGCGGCGCATACCCACTCATCGTCTCCTCCCATGGATCGTTCGTAGTAAAGTCGAGCAACCTTAAGCAGTAATCCTCATCCTGTCTACGCACTCTTCGACACCGCGAAGATCGGCATCATGGGGCATTCGTTGGGGGGTCTGCCGCATTGGGGTCGGCAGAATTAGGGACGATGTGGACGCGGTTATTGCTCTGGAGTCACCTTTCATGTGCGACATTATCGGCGTAGAAGACGGCGAGTTTGTGTGGAATGAAGATACGTACCCCATACCCGTACTGAACATCTATTCGGACAGCTCATGGAGTCATCTGGACACATAGTATTGCCTGACTGCCATAAACCAGTCGGCGCTGGAGTTCTCCGACCGCTAGCTGAAGGGGAGAGGCGTACTCGCTCCGCAGGCGGTCCATAACGAAATCGCACAGTAGATACAGCGCTAGCGGAGGAGTCCCGATGAGAGCCGACTTTCTGGAACGAATGGGCCTGAACCAGCGAAGCCTGGCCGGCAGGGTAGCCGTGGTGACGGGGGCCGGCAGAGGAATCGGGCAGGAACTGGCTCGGGCCCTGGCCTGGCTGGGAGCGAAAGCCGTCATCGCAGAAATCGACTCGGCGACCGGCGCGGCCACTGAACAGCTGATCCGGAACGATGGAGGCGAAGCCCTGTTCGTCCAGACCGATGTGGCCGACGAGCGAAGTGTCACCCGTCTCAAAGAACGCGTGGAAGCGGCCTACGGGCAGGTGGACATCCTAGTCAACAACGCCCTGGTCACTGCGTTCGGTTCCATCCTGGAACTGCCCCTCGCGGCCTGGGACCAAACCACTAGCGTGAACCTGCGCGGCGCAGTGATAGGCGTCAAGACCTTCCTTCCGGGGATGCTGAAGCGTAGGGAGGGGACTGTGGCCATGGTCATCTCCGCTGAGGGGATGGGCTATGCCGCACCCTACTTCGCCTCCAAGACCGCCCTGAGGTCGCTGGCCTTCTCGCTCGCCGCGGAGCTTGGCGAAGACTCCGGAGTATCCGTGTTCATCTTCGCTCCTGGGATGGTAGATACCCCAGGCCTCCGGGAAAGCCTCAGCGAGATGCCCCGGCGGATGGGCCTAACGCCACACGAGTTTACCCACCTAGGCGCCAATGCCGGCTATGAAGGCCCTATGCCTGCAGAAGACTGTGCCGCGGGCTTCGCCTACGATATCGTGCACGCAAGCGACTACCACGGGCAGATCGCCGATGCCTTTCGCCCGTTGAGCATGGCGGGCTTGATCCAGGTCCAGCACACTACGGCAGACGCTGGCAATCGGCAGTCGACGTCCACACCGGCGCCGATGATAGCCGGCTCATCGACCGGCGATGCCGTGCAGCTCAGCAAGGAACTACGGGAGATCATGGCGGCAGTCAGGCGCGAGACAGCTGAACTCGGCATGTTCCAGCGGGCGTGGGTTGCCCGCACATTCCAACAGCAGGCCGGGCTGACCGTAGATGACTGGCTGAGAACCGCCGAAGACCTGTGGACAGAGCTTGCTGCGCTCGACTCCTCTGGCGTGGCGAGCAAGGAGAAGCTTCAATCGAGACTGCCCTGGCTCAAGACCAACCTAACCCGGCTTGCCGCGAATGGCATTTTCACCGGGATACTGATGATGCCGGCGCTTCCATTCACAGAGGAGGCATCTGTTAAGTGACCGAGAATCAGCAACCCCAAAACAGACTACTCGAACAACTGATCGCATTCCGCGACGAGCGAGACTGGGAGCAGTTCCACACCCCCAAGAACCTCGCCTCCGCTCTCGTCGTAGAGGCGTCCGAACTCCTATCGATACTCCAGTGGACCCTCGACTCCGAACTCGACGCCAGATGCGCCGAAAAGCGCGAAGAGATCGAGCACGAGGTCGCGGATACCTACATATACTTGCTCTTCCTGGCCCATGCCCTCGGCATCGACCTCAACGAAGTCGCAGAGAAGAAGATGGCCCTGAACGCCGAGCATTACCCCGCGGACAGAGCCAGAGGAAATGCGAAGAAGTACACAGAGTTGTGATCGCCCGAAATGGGAGGAATCACCGTTGAGCATTACCTTACGTCTTGAGCAGCCTGAGGAGTATCGTGCCGTGGAGAACCTCACCCGCGAAGCGTTTTGGGGATTTACGAGCCCTACCTGCGACGAGCACTATATCGTCCATTTGCTCCGGAGCGTCCCGGCGTTTCTGCCCGAACTGGATTTCGTAGCCGAGATGGACGGCAGACTTGTCGGGAATGTGATGTACTCAAAAGCAAAGGTCGTTGACGACGACGGAAATGAAACGGAAGTGCTGACCTTTGGCCCGCTTTCGGTCCTGCCCGCGTACTGGAATCGCGGCGTCGGCTCGGCGCTCATGCGTCACTCAATACGCGAGGCAAAGCAGATGGGACATGGGGCAATCGTGTTCTACGGGCATCCCGACTACTACCCGCGCTTTGGGTTCCGCAACGCCGGAGCCTTCGGCATCACAACGCCGAACGGGAAAAACTTCGATGCGCTCATGGCCATGCCGCTCCACGACGGGGCGTTGGACGGCGTTTCCGGCGCGTTTCATGAAGACCCGGTTTTCGCGGTCAAATCGGAGGATGCCGAAGCGTTTGACCAGACGTTTCCACACAGGGAGCCGGCCTCGATGATCCCGATTGACGTGCTGACAGACAAGCTGAAACCGGCGGCGCGAAAGGCCCTTGACGAGCGCAACATCACGACGCTTGCATGGCTCAACCGCGTGAGCGGACGGGAGATGTCAAAGCCCCAGAGCGATGTGCTCTGCTGCCC
>CAYZHL010000033.1:6946-8387 GCA_964478095.1 uncultured Clostridia bacterium
GCGTGAGCGGACGGGAGATGCTCGAATGGGAGGGGATTGATGCACAGGCCTTGGCTGTCATCAATCAAACGCTCAGGGAGCATGGCTACGCCGAAAAGCTCCGTCCATCCTCAGCTGTGCTGCAGCTTGCCGAGATGGGTGTGCGTATACCTGCCGTGACACCCATACGGGTCAAGGACGGCATCTCGGTGTATCGCCTAGAATCCGAGGGCGAGAAATACGTGCTCAAGGTGTTCGACAAGCCGGAGTACAGGCGGGAGATCGACAACTACAAGCTGCTCGCCTCGCTTGGAGTCCCGGTATTGCCGATGCTGAAGCACACCAGCAATGCACTGCTTATACCGGACGTGGAGAGCGATGCCCGGTTCCGGTTAGGCTGTGAAGACGACTTGTCCGACACACACACCGCCGCGGCCCTCGCGCGCTGGCACAGAACGCTGCATGAGAAGGGACGCGCCTATCTCTCAACCCATAGCCCCGCGCTCTATGACGAAACGGACGTCATCACGCCGCCAAACATGGATATGGTGGCGGAAAAAACGGGCACCCGGGCAAACGCGCTGTGGTATACCCTTCGGGAGCGCTTTGCCGATGTGCGCCGACTAATCGATGTGCTGCCGCGCACGCTGACGTACAATGATTTCTACTGGACGAATCTTGTCGTCTCCAAGGATCGCACCTCCGCCATGATGCTGGACTTCAACCTTCTCGGCAAGGGTTACGCCTTTGCTGACATCCGCAATGTGACAAGCTCGCTCAAGGCCGACGCGAGTGAGGCGTTCTTGAGTGAGTACGGCACGAATGGAATCGGCGAGGAGGAAAAACTTGCTGACGCCGTTCTATCGCCGCTCACCACACTCTTCTTCGCCTGCGAACGAGCCAGCTTCCCCCGATGGGCTAACGCTTCGCTGGAGGAACTGAAAAGCGGCGCGCTGCTGGAGGGTCTGCTGCGGTGGCTCGATTCTTCCACACTAGCGCAGAACTAGCCGCTGAGGAGCTGAGGAGAGGTATCGCTGGGTCGGCGGCGTCTGGCGGCGCAAGACTGCGATATGACATGCCTAGCGTAGCTGACTGCGAGGAGGAACCCAGATGGCGCAAAGATCCATAATCATCATCGGAGCAGGGATTGCCGGGCTGGCGGCAGGCTGTTACGCACAGATGAACGGTTACAGCACACAGATCCACGAGGCGCACGACAAGCCGGGAGGACTGTGCACCGCGTGGAAGCGCAAGGGCTATACAGTTGATGGATGCATTCATCATCTGGCGGGAGTAAGCCCAAGGGTTGAGCTCTACCGATTGTGGGAAGAGCTCGGCGCAGTGCAGGGGCGTGAGGTCGTATTCCACGATACCCTAACGAGGGTAGAGTCCGCTGATGGCCAGGCGCTTACCGTCTATACCGACATTGACCGACTGGAGCAGCACATGAAGCAGCTGTCGC
>CAYZHL010000033.1:8397-11692 GCA_964478095.1 uncultured Clostridia bacterium
CAGGCTGATCGAGGAGTATACCAACGGAGCCCGAAGGTTCACCCGTATTGACCTGTTCTCACTCATGGCCATGACTCCGCCGCAAGTGGCAATCAGAACATTGCCCGTGTCCGGGGCCTTCATCAGGTGGAGCAAGGTGACGCTCGACAAGTTCGCGGCGGGTTTCCAAGACCCGTTCCTGCGCCGGGCCTTCCCTACCCTGCAGTACGATTTTCCCGATATCCCTATGCTACTTCATCTCAACTTCCTAGCCGGCTGCCACAACAAGACTCTGGGCTGGCCCAAGGGCGGGGCGCTCTCCTTTGCCCCGAGCATAGCCGACCGATACGAGCAGCTAGGCGGAAGGATCCACTATCGCTCGCGTGTGAGCCGCATCCTGGTTGAAGGCGGCCAAGCCGCCGGCGTGATTGCAGATGGCTCCGAACACAGGGCCGATGTGGTGATCTCGGCAGCCGACGGCCATTCCACCATCTTCGACATGCTGGGCGGCGAGTTCGCAGACGAGCGCATCAGGCGCTACTATGAGGCAGCTCCGCGGCACACGGAGATGGCGCTGCAGCTCTCTTTCGGGGTGAGTCGCGACATGTCGCAGGAGCCGCAGGCGCTCACTTGGTTCCTGCCCGAGCCGGTCACCATCATCGACAGGGCGCTTGACCGGATCAGTATCGAAGTCTACAACTTCGACGAAACCCTGGCGCCTGAAGGAAAGACCGTGGTGAAGGTGATGCTGAGCGGCGACTACGGCTATTGGAGAGGGCTACTGGACGAGGATCGGGCGAAGTATGATGACGAGAAACAGCGGGTGGCGGCTACGGTACTGGAGTTGCTCGAACAGCGCTTCCCGGGCATCAGCGCGCAGGTTGAGATGACGGACGTAGCAACGCCCGTTACAACGGAGCGCTTCACAGGCAACTGGCAGGGCCTGCAGGCCTGGAGCGTTCCCGCTGAACCATTCGCAATGATCAAAGGGTTCACCCGCACTCTGCCAGGGCTACGGAACATGTACATGGTCGGGCAGTGGGCCGAGGCTACCATCGGACTGCCGACGGCAGTGGTATCCGGTCGCCGCGCCGTCCAGAACATCTGCAGGCTCGATGGAAAGCGGTTTCGAACTCTGGCACAATGATGGCAGCAGTGGGCGCGACACGGTATGCAGCGGTAACACTGCGCCAAAAGGGCCCTACACAGCGCACGAGTCACAAAAGCGGGTTGAGCAGGGCTTTGCGCAGCCATATGGAAAGCCATACGGTCTTTTCGCTAGCCTGATGGAAAACCATACGGTGCGGCACGGTCGGGCGAAATCGGGAGGCGTTTGGGGGATCGCCGAGCCCTAGGGCGGCGGTTCCCGGCGGCCCGCTATCGAAGCGCCGTGTCCTTATGGCGGTTCTAGCTGCACGTTCGCTGATCACCGATTACCTGGAAGTAGGGATCCGCACCGCCGGCTGCGTTCGGGGAAGCCTGTGTGTGCAGAACCGTAGGGTTTCCAGTACGGCCTCGCCAAAAGCCGTACGGAAAACCCACGGGTGACCGAGCGGGCCGCTAGAACCCATGGGAGTTGCCGGTGCGGTCCACCCTTGCCAGACGAGCTGCAGAAGTCCTGTCTCTCTACTCTTCGATCTCGTACACAAGCGTCACGTCTTCGCCGGTCGACACGTCTTTCGGGTCTATGTCGACTGCACGCTCCGAAACGCTGTCGCACACCACGCCGTACGCAGGACGGGACACGCGAATCTCGTCCCAGCCGTGCGCGATGCTCCGGAGTTTGCCCAGCTTCACCCCGGCAGCCCGTGCCAGCGACTCGGCGCTGAGCCTCGCCACCCTGACGGCCTCCGCAAGAGCTTGTTGCCTCAGGCTCTCTTCGTCCTTGACCGAGAAGCAGATCCGTATCTCGGCGCCGCTGCGGCCCTGGGCGATGGTGCCCAACACCCGGTTAAGCATCTCCTTATCCACAGGCAGTTTGACCTGCAGGCAGTGAGAGGCCGACTACCCGTCGAATACGTACTGGCCCTTCACATAGTGATGCTCAACTCCCACGTGAAAGTCCGCAGTCTTCAGCTCTGCGCAATCCACGCTGGCTGCCGTCAGATCCCGACGCAGGGCTGCCGTGCGACTGTTGAGACTATCCACGCACTCCGCGTAGTCTCGTGCCCTGCTTGCCACGTCAAAAGACAGCGTCACGACATCCGGCTGGGCCGACACATAACCCCGGCCCTTCACGGTAATACAGTCCATGGGTCACCCTCCTCGACAAGCGCTGTGGATTCTCACAAATGGCGTCGCTATGATGTGCCAACGCGCAGCAACTACATTGAGTATTATCCAGAGTGTGCGGGGAACCTCTCGCAGGCTCGTGACAGACTTCATGTGGCAATGGGCGAGCGTAGCAGAGATCACTGTCAGCATGGCAGAGCGCAGCAAGTTGCTAGGCGCGTTACGCTCGCATGATGGCATGAGTGGGGACGGATTTGCGTCAGTTGGGCGATGATCCTAACAGAGATATGCTCACTGAGCAGCGTTTCGCATACTCTTCGTGTAGACGCGTAGCCCTTTCTCCTTGTTTGTGAACCTATCGGTCCTGCGAAAACCTGCTTTCTCGTAAATGCTGATAGCAGTAGTGTTGTCATCATAGCATAGCAGTTTCACTGAGTCCGCTTCGCCCAATTGTTTGGACTCAATGTATTCTATCACCTGATAGAGCGCTTCTTTGCCATAGCCTTTACCTTGGTGTTGACCATCAATCATCATGGCATCGATCATGTAGGAGTTTTCCGGGAATTGATACGGTTCCACACACTTAGGGACGTACACTATCTTTGTGAATCCGACAGGTTCAGACTCGTTGTACAGAGCGAAGCACACATCAGGATAGTTGGATTTCAAGTTCACATAGGCCTGAGCCATGAAAACAGCATTTGACGGCAGGAATCTGCTTTGCGACTCGTTCGGTTTGAGATTCACAATTTGCCAGAAGTTATCCCATGTTATCTCTTTCAGCTCAATCATGACTGTATGGCTCCTGGGTTCCGAATGAGGCCATTTGGCGCTTACCTATGACCATCATCTTTTCTCTCGTTCCCTCTCTTGAAGTTACCTGTTACTCTCGCCATCAGCAATTGCTGCTCATACTCCGTGGCTGTCTCCGCGCTGCGAAGGAACTTGGCCGCTTCGCCATCCCTAAGTGTGGCGGCATGGATATCGCCCCAGTAGACAAAGACACTTCCGTTCTTGTTTACCCTGCAGCTAAAGGGTGATTCTCTCAGCTTATCACGGCAATCTTCCTTCATAGTTCCCCTCC
>CAYZHL010000033.1:11702-13913 GCA_964478095.1 uncultured Clostridia bacterium
GTGCCTAGCCGTGAGCGCCACAAAGCGCCTACGTAGAGCCTGTCACTCGATGAATGCGGCCGAATACCAATTAGGCGTTTCCTCCTGGCTCTTTAGAGTATCCAGAGGCAGGCCGAACCGGTGCACGGTCTTGAAGACATCAATGCCCACACTGTGAAAAGCCGGACTCGCCTTTTGGGGACTGACGCATGGCTTACCTACGAACCCGGCGCATTCCTCGCATATAGCGCAGTCACTGAGCGAGAAGGCCAGATAATAGCCGCGCAAGAAGGCTTCGCGCTCAATGCCGAACGACACGTCCTGCGAGATCCGCTTGTCTGTCGAATGGATTATAATCCCCCAGGAATAGCGCCGCAGCACCTGTTCATATTCCCAGGGCTTAAGAGAAAGAGGTCGGGAGGGACAGGTAGGCCCATAGCCCCAACCGCCACAACCGAAAGCGCACTTCAGGATGGTGCGCGAATCGAACACAATATCGCCGATCTGAAAGCGAACGGCATGATCAGCCCCCCATTGCAGGGCCAGATCCACGAGATGCTTGGCGTTTATCAACGGCTGCACCCCTTCTCGTATTCTCAGCTGTCGCTGTTCTGAGGATGATCCAGCCGCGCCACAGCCTCAATTACCGCGTTACCTGATCGATCTGAGATACGAGCCGATCTAGGTCAGAGTTGAGCGCCAACACAGCCCTGTGCAAGTCGCGGAGCAACTCTAGAGTCCGCCCTGCATCCAGCTGGAATCCGTAGATGTTCCTGAACACGTGCCTGAATGCACGGAACCTGTCTAGGAGCGCTGCCGTGTCGCCGGACAACAGCCGCGGACGCAATCCGGGAATAGGCAGTGTCATCTGCTCCAGCAGATCTCTGTGCCAATCCTGGCCAGCGGGAACGCCTCCGTCGATCCTCACAGCCACGGCCTTGGCGATGTTCCCCACGAATGTGTAGAAGTCATGGAGCATCGACCCGATTATGCGCCACGCCTCGTTGTCGCGCAACCGGAAACCACCAATGGTCTCTGTCCTTACCTCAGGGTAGATGCCATGCCCCGACATCTGGTTCAGAAGGCGACCGAAGTTCTCCCGCTCCTTGGCTATTCGGGCCTGAACCACTAGGTAGCTCTCGGGCTTCAAAGACAGATCCCCCGTTCCCGTGCACACTCAATCAGTGTGTTTTCCGCATCTTCGATACACACAACGCTAAGGTCGAAGGGGCCGGCGATCTCATCGGCCACTACGTACATCTCCCAGTCTTGACCCCTGAATCCATCAACGAGAATATCTATGTCCGACCTGTCGTGGAAGCCAGCTTCGGCGAGGGAGCCGTATAGTGTGACCGCTGAGGCCGAGTAGCGAGACTGTAGAAGATCGGCGATACGATGCGCCCTTTCCATCGCGTCAGCCCTGACACGTTCGGCACGCTCTTCTGATCGTCGGAGCACTGGCTCTCGGATTTCGGGCACATCCCACCCATTGGCTCCATCATCAACCACGGCTACACCCCCCAGACGCAAAGCCACACAAGCCACAAACTGCAGAGGCGCTGCGCTCAAGCCCGCACAGCGAAATCCGCGCTTCCACAAGAGAGTGATTCCCCCGCCATCGAGGCGATTCCTGCATCGTACGCGCCGTTTCGAAGCTGTCAATCCAATACTCCCTGGTCAGTAGCCGACAAACCTGCGTTCACCGTTCCCTCTTCATATGGACCATATCCACGGGCTGTCTGTCGTTTTCGCATATTGGATGATCATGGCTATGCACCTCTAGATTCAGAGTCCGCAACGCTTTCGCACACCACGCCATACGAGGGTCAGGATACGCGAGCCTCGTCCCAGCCTCACGGCTGCCGCCTGAGCCAGCGACTCGGCTTATCTACAGGCAGTTTCATCTGCAGGCTGTTTAACGCCGCGTACCCCATCGAGCACGTAGAGGATTCGGTGATCGTTGTCTGCAGACGGTCCGATACGACCTGCTCACCGATTCGGTTGGCACCGTTGGCGATTACCAGAACCGGTTGGTGCAATGAAACACTCCACGGGTGGGCCCGGCACAGTAGAACCGCCACGACTTCGGACCGTAGCAGAATGTCTCAAACCGGTACTTAGGTCGGTCAGGACTCCAATGGTCGATAAAGTAAATCCGTGCGTGAAACACGGGGTCCCCATCGTCGCAAATGGATTCGCGGATCCCCACGGTTCGGGGGAGTCTTCCAGTTG
>CAYZHL010000033.1:13956-15188 GCA_964478095.1 uncultured Clostridia bacterium
CAGACCTCCGAGGGTTTTGGTGACTCAAGAGGATTCGCGCCATGCCGCGACGAATCCCGCCACAGGTCAACAGGGAGGTACGACCGGAATGAACACAAGCGCTGGAAATGGTCCCATCGGGTCGCGATCGCAGTCGCAACCTCCGCGTAGTTGCGAACGAGTATCCGTCGTCCGCGGGGACATCACAGAGCAACGCGTCGACGCCATAGTCAACGCCGCCAACACCACACTGCCGGGCGGCGGCGGAGTGGACGGCGCGGTACATCGAGCGGCCGGCCCTGAGCTACTTGCCGAGTGCCGGGCGATTGGAGGCTGCAACACCGGCGATGCCGTCATTACCCAAGGACACCGATTGCCCGCCAAGTATGTTATGTACACAGTCGGCCCGATCTGGCAGGGCGGGAGCGCGGGCGAAGCGGACCTCCTGGCCAGCTGCTACATAAGCTCGCTCAGACTCGCCGCGAAACACGGCGTTCGCACTCTGGCATTTCCCTCTATCAGCACCGGAGCGTAGCGCTATCCCCTGGAGCAGGCCTCGCAGATCGCTATGAGAACCGTAACGCTGCGCCTTGAGGCTGATCCGTCCGTAGAAAACGTCATCTTCGTGTGCTTCAACGAGCGTACCCGCGATGCGTATCAGCGCGCACTGGACGCGGAACTTGCCATTCGCTGATTCCGAGCTAGCAACGCTGCCTGCTGTATGTCCGCCAACTACGACCAAATGAGATAATCAGGCCGAAGTCGGTGAGGTTGTCAGCTACGTTGCCGCTATCAACTATGGGTTGAGCCGTTTGGCGCAGCTTCATTTGTGCCTCCGCCTCCCAACGTCATGTTAAGGGCTCTGTATGACTTGGAGAAGTTCATGCAATCTGACGTTCCCATGCCGGTGCTTGTTAGGGGGGCATTGGTTCACTACCAGTTTGAAACGGTACATCCGTTCCTTGATGGGAATGGGCGTCTCGGGAGGCTTCTAGTGACTCTTGTTCTTTGTGAGAAGGGTGCGCTGAAGAAACCGATGCTTTACCTCTCATACTACCTCAAACGATACCGGTCAGAGTACTATGAGCGTTTGATGGCAGTTAGGAATGCGGGGGATTTTGAAGGTTGGATAAGGTTCTTCCTTCAAGCCGTGATCGATACCGCCAACCATGCCACCAACATAGCCAGGCAGAAGATGGAGCAGATCCGGCAGCTGGACTACCGCGAGATAACGGACGCGGCATTCCTGGAGG
>CAYZHL010000033.1:15198-16418 GCA_964478095.1 uncultured Clostridia bacterium
CATGCCACCAACATAGCCCGGCAGATAGTGGGTTTGAGTGCAGCTCATCGGCGTTGCATAGCCGGCGTATTCGCGAGGTCGCCGCAGGCTCCGGCTTTGCTTGAGTGGTTACATGATAATCCGATAACGTCGATACGGAAAGCTGCCGAAGCTCTAGGTGTAAGCACCCCAACCGCCACGAAGTTGGTGCGGTCCTTTGAGGATCTTGGAATCCTTGTGGAGACTACAGGGGGTATGAGAGGAAAGCTATATGCCTATCGCGACTATCTGTCGATTCTATGCGACGATGATGCGGCTTTCGAAGCATCTACAGCAGTGGATCAAGCCCTCAGCACACGGTTACGTGGGCACGTGTGACAGAATGGAGAGGCCTCCTTACTAAAGAGAATGCCCACATTGTCTAGTAAGCTCTGCGAAATCGGTGCTCTTGTTAAGGCAGGCTTTAATGAGGGCGCCTTTCTGTGCCAATGGGACCGCAGCGCATATTCCGGCCCAGGTGAGCAGCCCAGGAAGCAAAGGACCACTTTGAGGTGCGCGACGCCGACTGGCAGGTCGGCCCAGTTGAGACGATACCCATGCTGGAGCGGCCAGACACGGCATTTCGCAAGCTGGCCCTGACCGATTCCGGGCTCATGATGATCGACGATCTCGGGAAAGCTGAGGGACTTGGTCGGATTGGGGCAGCTGTCCTCTGCTTCATAGAAGCCGGGCCGGATTCGCCTCGCGCAATGACTCCAGCAGAGTACTGCGCTGCGCACGATCTGAGTTGATTCCGTAGGCATCGACGCCATGGCATATGCGAAGTCCGCCACACAACAGACGGCTTAGCCTTGCATGGGCTCGCCGTTCGGCGGGCTCAGGTCTACCCTAAACTCAGCTAGTTCGCTCGGTACCTCACCATGCTCCATTCGGTGATGCAGCAGTCCTAGGAGATCCTGCTGCCTGGGTTGGCCGAATACCATCCGGTATAGTGCAAGGCTGTTCTTGAGGGGAGTCACGGCCTGGGTCTCCCAACTGAGCGCCGGAGCCAGGATCCGGCGGTTGATCTTCACTCCGTCCGGCATGTCCAGTATCCAGTAGGGCTTAAGATCGCTTTCTTGCTCGGAACGTTCATCCAGCGCCATGCTGAACACCCGGCTCCAGGGGTCGAATACAGGATTAGGCGAAGTGTCGGCAGTCGCGGCTATCGAATCCCTGCTCTCGTAAAGGGCCCTGCCGCC
>CAYZHL010000034.1:0-8822 GCA_964478095.1 uncultured Clostridia bacterium
CACCGTGTGAGTGTTGCCAGTATCCACGAGGGGCTCGACGCAATGAGATCCGGGGAGGCCGTAAAGGTCATCGTCACACCTGATTAGCCCGTCCGGGCTATCGGCGGGAGCTTGGTGAACGCGGAATGCTGAAGATGAAGGGGAGAATCCATATGAGCAAATGGGAGCTTCCGCCCCGAAAGGGGCACATGGATGAGCCTTCCGGGGTGTATCTGCAGAACATGACGATGAAGCAGATCCAGGAGCGGCTCAAGAAAGACGACATCATAATCGTGCCGGTGGGGTCGACTGAGAACCACGGCCCCAACGCATGCACAGGCGAAGACACTTTCCTGGTGACGAGGATGGCGGAGGCTGTGGCGATCAGGACCGGATGCACGGTGGCGCAGCCCGTATGGTACGGGTCTCATCCATTCCATCACCTGGGCATGCCGGGCACTGTGGTCGTGCCCGAGGAGATCTTCTGCGGCCTTCTCAAGTCCATCATGGCGGGCCTGTGGAACATGGGCTTCCGCAAGATGATCCTGCTCAATGGGCATGGGCAGGAGTATGTCATCCCTACGGCCATTCATCAGTTCGGAAAGACATATCAGGTGCCCGCGGTCATAATCAACCTCAACTGGTACCATGCAGTGCAGGACCACTTCAAGCTTAAGTCGGAAGGCGGAGTGTACGAAACCCCATTCATACACGCCGACGAAGTAGAGACCTCCTGGTCGTTGGCGCTCTTCCCCGAGCTGATGGACCAGTCGGCTGCGGTCGACACAAAACCCCGCGGATACATGCCTGAAGGCCATGTTGACAAGGCCGGCTGCCTGCTGCATAGGCCGATCGCCTGGTACGGCCATATCGGATGCGGGCCCGCGGAATATGCAGCCACGCCTGAAGGGTGTGTCGGCAAGGCTACGCTGGCCGATCCCGAGAAGGCGATGCCCGGGGTCGAGGCCGTGCTGGACTACATGGTCAAGCTGCACGACGACATTCTGGCGGTATTCCCGCCCGGGCAGCTGCCTCCCATCGAGGACATGAGCCAGCGCAAGAGGGAGGATATCGAGGCGGTTTTGAAGGGACCTCTGGCTCCTGGAGGCAGAAGCATCTACACCCTAGTGTATCCGCCCGCTTGACGAGGGCTCGGCGAGATGAAGATCAGCATTGTCGTGAACGCCACTCCGCGGGCTACGGGGCTCGCTGCGGATCTGCCGCTTGAGGATGCGGTGGCGCTTGCCGCCAGGGTAGGTTACAACGGGGTTGAGCTTGCCGTGGGCGACCCGCACGACCTGGAAGTCGGGACTGTCCGCCAAATGCTGAGCATGTATCGCATGAGTGTCCCGGCCATAGGAACCGGCGCTGCCTACCGACAGGGGCTGAGCCTGGCTCATGCGGACGCATCGCGGCGGGCTGGAGCGATCGAGCGGCTGAAGGATCATGTAGATATCGGCGCCGAGCTGGGCGCGGCGGTGATAGTGGGCCTGATCCGCGGTAGAACCGCGGACGGACTTCCCCTCCGCGAGGCGCTCGCACGAGTAAGCGAGGGCCTTTGTGAGGTTGCGAGCTACGCCGCCTGTCAAGGCGTCCGGCTACTTGTCGAGCCGATCAACAGGTATGAGACTGATCTCGTCAACACGGTCAGCGACGGGCTGGAGGCGGCGCGCGAGGCCGGCGAGAATGTGGGCCTCCTAGTCGACACGTTCCACATGAACATAGAGGATCCGTCGATAGCCGGGGCCATCAGGGATGCTGCGCCGCGGATCTGGCATGTGCACGTGGCCGACAGCAACAGGCGGGCGCCGGGCGCTGGACATATCGACTTTTGCGAGGTGATCGAGGCCCTAAAGGGCATCGGGTACCGAGGCTATGTGTCCGGAGAGATGATGATGGAGCCCGACGCGCCCGCGGCGTATGCCGCGCTCTACTCTCATTTGGCGCCCATGATAGTGCGGTAACGGAAGGAGACGAGCGAGAATGGCTGGACGGTTCGGCTACGAAATCGCCGACTACAAGTTCGTGCCCGAGGAGTTCCTGCCAGCGACGGTATGCGACAAGATCGTGGACGCCCGGGTGTCGGACCCAGGGCTCATAAAGAGAATCGCCCGGGCGCGGAAGAGGAGACCCGCGCTCACCCGCGACGGAAAGCTCACTATCCTGTCGGTGGACCATCCAGCGAGAATGGTGACCCGTGTGGGCGATAACCCTCTGGCCATGGGCGACCGGTACGAGCTTCTGGCTCGTGTGTCCAGGGTGCTTACTGATTCCAGGTTCGACGGCTTCATGGCCACGGCCGATGTCGTGGAGGAACTGCTGATCCTCGACTACATGGTTCAGCGAGCCGGAGGCCCCTCATTCCTCGGCGAGAAAGTGATTCTGGGATGCATGAACAGAGGCGGGCTCGCGGGAGTGTCGTTTGAAATGGACGACACTATGACAGGCTACACAGCCCGCGCCATAAACGATATGGGGCTTGACGGCGCCAAGCTCATGTTCAGGCTGGAACCTGGGTCTTGTGAGTCCGGAAAGACGATCATGTACTGTGTAAACGCCATCAATGAACTCGTGGATCTGGGAATCCCGGTCTTCCTTGAGACGCTCGCTGTGAAGTACGAGGACGGCAAGTACAAGACCCTCAAGGAAGCGGAGGCCCTGGTCAAGGTGGTTGGAGTCGGCACCGGATTGGGCGGTACGACCGCGTTGACTTGGCTCAAGATCCCGTACTGCGCAGGTTACGAGAAGGTAGCCAGAGCCACCACATGCCCCATCCTCATGTTGGGCGGGGAGTCGACTGGAGATCCCACCGGCATACTCACCGAGTTCGCAGCCGGAATGCGCGCCGGGGCAACCGTGCGGGGAGCCCTTGTGGGCAGGAACGTGTCATTCCCGGGCAGTGACGATCCGCGCGCCGTGGCTGTTGCCGTGAGCGAGATCGTTCACGCCGGCGCGAGCGCTGAGGAGGCCGTGCAGATTCTCATGAACACGCGGGGGCAAGGCATGGACGATATCACGCGCTACCTCAGGTAGTGCCCGAGTGCAGAGGAGGACGACTGTCGTGGCTCTTATAGGTAATGCTGTCGTAGGGCAGTCAGGCGGGCCAACTGCAGTGATAAACAGAAGCCTGGCAGGGGTGATCGACGAAGGACTGAGGCGCTGCGAGATACGGGCCGTGTACGGCGGGGTGCATGGGGTCCTGGGAATGCTGCGGGAGGAATTTGTCGACTTGGGGCGCCAGGACGCTGCGGTCTTGCGCGGCCTCAGGCACACGCCCTCAGCTGCCCTGGGCTCCTGTCGTCACAAGATCACACCGGATGAGTGCGGCAGGCTTGTCGAGATATTCAGGAGGTATGGCATTCGCTATTACTTCTATATCGGCGGCAACGACTCGGCCGACACGTCCAGCAAGGTGTCCAGGGCTGCCAGGGCGGCAGGGTATGACCTTCGGGTAATCGCGGTGCCGAAGACCATCGACAATGACCTTGCCGTGACCGACCATTCTCCGGGATACGGCAGCGTAGCAAGGTGGCTTGCGGTGTCAGTGCGCGACGCGGGGCTCGACACTGAGGCCATAGGCGTGGTGGACACTGTCAAGATCATCGAAGTGATGGGAAGGAACGCCGGCTGGATCACGGCTGCGACCGCCCTTGCGAGAGATCGCGAAGATGCAGCTCCGCACCTCATTTACCTGCCTGAACGGCCCTTTGACGAAGAGCGCTTTCTCGCCGATGTCAAGGCGGTCTACGACAGATTGGGGCACGTGGTGATCACAGTATGTGAAGGGTTGAAAGATGAGTGCGGGGCGTACATGACTGCGTCTTCCAGGGCTATCGATACCGACCGTTTCGGCCACAGACAGCTCGGCGGGGTGGGCGACTACCTGTGCGGCCTGGTCGCCGGTGGGCTCGGGATGAAGGCCAGATACGACAAGCCCGGTACGATTCAGAGAGTGTCGGCGGCGCTGGCATCGCAAGTCGACCTTGAGGAAGCATACCAGGTGGGCGTGCATGCAGTGCAGTGCGCGGTGTCGGGAATCTCGGACAAGATGGTGATGATCCAAAGGCAGCCTGGGCCTGACTACGCGGTGGAAATGGGCACAGTGGACCTGGAGGCCGTAGCGAACGCCGAGAAACTCGTGCCTCCAGAGTTCATAAACGAGGAAGGCAACGATGTAACCCAGGCCTTCCTGGACTATGCACGTCCGCTTATCGGCGGGCCGCTTCCGCCATACGCGAGGCTGGAGCGCATCAGGGTGGTTGGGGGTGAGCAATGAGATAGCAGAGCGAGCGCTACACGGACGCTGAGTAGCCTATGTTGCGAGATGATTCTGTCCCTGGGTGGCATGAAGCCACAGTCTACTGTCAGACCATTATGAGGAGGGGTACACATGAAGAGAGTCTTCGGATTGTGCCTGATCGCCTGCCTGGCGCTTGCACTGGCTGGCCTTAACGGCGCGGCGAGCGGCGCCGATCAGATGACCTTCTATGTGATTGCGCACACAGGTCCCGGCGACCCGTTCTGGGCAGTAGTGCAGCGTGGCGTGCAGGATGCCGGCAGAGCCCTGGGCGTCAGGGCGATTTTCCAGGGGCCGGCGGGCTACAACGTTCCTGAGCAGGTAAACATGTTCAATGCCGCCATGGCGGCCAAGGCAGACGGTATAGCGACCAGCATCAGCGATGCGCGGGCCTGGGTTGAGCCTATCCGGGAGGCCCGGAAGCGCGGCATTCCGGTCGTGGCAATCAACTGCCAGGAGCCTGAGGAGCTCAGGGGTACTATCCCGTACATGTCATACATAGGAATGGACGAATACCAGGCAGGCAAGACGGTGGCGCGCCGGATGCTCCCGAAGCTGAAACAGGGGGCGAAGGTCGTCGTGGCAATCCACCAGGCCGGGCATGTGGGCCTGGAGGCCAGGGCGAAGGGGATCGGAGAGGTGATAGCCAGGGATCTGGGCGGCAAGACCGATAAGCTCGACATAACCCAGGATGCCACGCAGGCCATCGGGATCCTCAGGAGCTACCTCAAGGCCAATCCCGACACCGCGGCGATATTCACAGTGGGTCCGCTCGGCGCCATACCCACCATCAAGATGATCAGAGACGACGGCCTGAAGGGCAAGGTCCTCATGGCCTCGTTCGACCTCGAGCCAGTCACCATCCAGGCCATCAAAGACGGGATCTGCGAGGGCGCCATGGATCAGCAGCAGTATCTCCAGGGCTATATGGCCGTGGTCGAGCTCTACCTTAATGCCAAGTTCCAGCTCGACCCGGCCGACTACGATACCGGGCGTGGTTTCGTAACCCCGGAGAATGTCGACGCGGTGGCCGCGCTTGTCAAGGCAGGGTACAGATAGCGCGCGACCCGGCGCAGGTCATCGCGAGCAAGCAGGCTGACCCTAATATGCGGGTCAGCACGAACAGCCGACGGCGCGGGGGTTACCCCCGCGCCTGGCTGGAGCGAAGGGGTGGCGATGCGACAGATGAGGGCTTTTCTGAGTCGCCGCGAAGTGGGCGTAGCAGTGGCGCTGGTTCTGGTGTTCATTGTGTTCTTCTCTATGAAGCGCGAATTCCTCAGCGCAGGCACTCTGGGCGACATAGTCACCGTTGCCGCCGAGCTGGGCGTGGTGGCCATCGGCGTGAGCTTCCTGATGATCGCGGGAGAGATGGACCTATCCGTAGGGTCGAACTTCGCTCTGAGCGGCATGGTTCTTGCCATGCTGATCACCAAGTCCGGCTGGAACCCATGGCTTGCGCTCCTTGTGGCGCTGGCGTGCGGCGCCGGAATCGGCGCGGTAAATGGGCTGGTGACGCTTTACGCCCGCATTCCATCGTTCATCACGACTCTGGGCGCCATGATGTTCTGGAGGGGCATCGCGCTCTACCTATCGCAAGGCTGGCCGATCAGCATTTTCGAAGACGTGCCTCTACTCAGGTGGCTCGGGGGCGCCAGGGTCTTGTCCACAGCCCACATCTCTGCGGTATGGTGGCTTGTCATCGGCCTGATCTTCTGTCTTGTACTGGAGAACACAGCCTACGGGAACTGGGTGTTCGCAACGGGAGGCAAAAGAGCCGCGGCGCGCGCGCTGGGCGTGCCCGATACCAAGGTCAAGATGACCAACTTCATCATCACAGGCGCGCTGGCAGCCATGTCAGGCTGCCTGCAGCTGGGCAGAATGGGCTCCATGTCGCCGGTATGGGGGCAGGAATTGTCCCTTGAAGCGATTGCGGCAGCGGTAGTCGGCGGCAACTCACTCTCGGGCGGAATCGGAACCATCTTTGGCGCGATGCTGGGCGCTGTCACGATGGCATCCATCAGAATCGGGCTCGTAATGGTAGGCGCTCCTTCATACTGGTATATGTCGTTCGTAGGGTTCATCGTGGTTGCGGCGGTTGCCCTCAACGTGAAACTCGGGGAGGTGATATCGTGGAGGAAGTGAACTGCCAGACCTGCCACACACGCCAGGCCCCCCTCATGGAGGGGATCGGGCTATGCAAGCGGTTCGGACGGGTCGTCGCTCTCGAAGACGTGGACGTGACGATCCGGAGCGGAGAGGTAATAGGCCTTCTGGGCGACAATGGCGCTGGGAAGTCCACGCTCATCAAGATCCTCACTGGAGTCTACCGTCCTGACGGGGGCGAGCTGAAGTTCGAGGGCAGGCCAATGGATTTCGCATCTCCCAAAGATGCGAGGCGCCTGGGAATCGAGACTGTCTATCAGGACCTTGCTCTCATCGAGAACATGAGCATCGCCCGCAACTTCTTCCTCGGAGCCGAGCCGTCCCGAAGGATTGGAGGGTTGAACCTGCTGGACATGACGGCGATGAGGCGCGTGACCGAGGAGGCGCTCCGAGATATCGGCATCGCTGTAAGGTGCGCAACTGATGATGTATGTGTCCTGTCGGGCGGGGAGAGGCAGGCCATAGCCATAGGCCGAACGATGTACTTCGGAGGGAAGTTGCTGATCCTGGATGAGCCCACGTCGGCCCTCTCAGTGCACGAGACCAACAAGGTGCTCGGCTATATTGCAGAAGCGAGAAACCGCGGCCTGGCAGTGATATTCATCACCCATAACCTATATCACGTCTACCCCGTGGCCGACAGGTTCGTAGTGCTCGAACATGGCCGCAAAGTCGCCGACCTGGCCAAGGACGAAGCAACTGTAGATGACCTGATCGGGATTGTCGCCTATGGCATAGAGGGCACAAGACGGCAGTAATTCTGCCTGGGCAATACATATGGCTGACGGGGCGAGTTCTATGTTACTATTCATAGTGCCGACCTCCTCGAGATTCGCCTATGGCTGAGGCCGGGCGTGTGTGGGGTACGATCCGAGACTGCGATAATGAGGCTGCCAACTGCGGTGTTCGGATGGGAACGGATGTGGGAGAATCGATGGCCAATGCGTTGTCGCAGGTGATTCACTTCTTGTCGAGGCAACCCCGCGATTGGAAGGTCACAGCGTGCAGAGCGTCTGTCGACAAACTGCTCTATCAGATGGTTTTTCCGTACCTGAGTGTGTACATAGCACTTCTCGGGGCTACCGGGACACAATTGGGTGTAGTCAACAGTGTAGGTATGGCTGCAGGCGCAGTGCTTGGGCTGGCGTCGGCGGCCGCTGCGAACTGGCTGGGAACCAAGCGAGTCTACGTGATCGGCGTGGCTTTAGTAGGGCTTTCGTATCTCGTTACCGGGCTGGCTAATAGCTGGGTTGTTGCGCTCATGGGCACCATGATCTGGTGGTGCGGATCGACAGTATCTGGCCACACCTGCGGGATCGTGTGCGGGAGTTCGCTTTTGAGTAAAGACAGGGCAACTGCGATGGGCTGCTGTGAGAGCCTTGCGCAGGGAGTGATGGGGTTCGCCGGACCGGTGATCGGGGCAATACTTGTCACCCGGTTTGGCGGAGTCAGCGCTCAGGGTATCAGACCGCTGTTCCTGATCGCTTCGGCCCTTTCCATCGCATCGCTGCTCCTCATATCCACCCAACTGTCACACACCCAATACGTCGCTTTGGAGAAGACCAACCTCCGGGCCGGCTTTAAGCCGCTGTCGCTACTGGGCGAGCGGCCTGATCTGTGGCGATTCGTGGCCGTGTCGTGCCTGGTCAACCTCCCCACGGGCATGGTGCTTCCGTTTACTCAGGTGTTTGCGAGCGAGGTGAAGATGGCAGACCAGTACGTGTTGGGGGCAATGGTAACCGCCTTTGCAGTCGTGGGTCTCTTGCTCGGAGTTCCCCTTGGCAGGCTGGCCGATAGATTTGGGCGCAAGAAGATTCTCTATGCGCTTGCTCCTGTGTTCTGGGCAAGCAACCTAATGCTCGTCTGGTCCTCACGCCCGGTTCACCTGATACTCGCAGGCGTGTTTCAGGGGACAGTCTCCATGACGATGGTTGTGACGCAGGCCATGGCCTTTGAACTCGTGCCTTCAAGCAGAGTGAGCGATTGGCTGGCTGTTCTGCGGTTCTTCAGGATGCTCGTCGGCGCCGCCCTGGCCTTTGTATCGGGGCTCATATGGGATCACTTCGGCCCCGAATACGTGTTCTTGCTTGCCGTCGGAATCGATGCGGCGATTCGCATCCCGCTGCTAGCGGGCTTGCCGGAGACGCTCGACGCAAGTGCATAGCGGCGAGCGTCTGCGCCTAATCCACTTGCCTGTACACGTGCCATTGGCGCCGCCCGCTGCCCCTATCCAGGTATATGTCGTACATATGCCCATCATCGCACTTGACCCTGTAGTAGTTGCGGTGTCGCCTAGTTCTCCACGTTCTCGCAGCGGGGTGAGTGCCGCCGAATCCGAAGTCCTGCCACTCCGAGAGAATCTCCACTACTTGGACGATGGTGT
>CAYZHL010000034.1:8850-12945 GCA_964478095.1 uncultured Clostridia bacterium
CCCATGGATACCACCCAAGAGGCCTTACACAGGCCCGAAATCGCCAGAGCCGGATTAGGCCTTCAGCTCCACGAAGAACGTATATCGATCCGGCCTGAAGTCGGCCCTCACGAATTCCACCGGTTGGCCTCCGGAAACATAGGTGGTGCGCCCCAGTCGGAGCAGGGGAGCGCCGGGCGGCACCTTGAGGTAATTGGCTTGTTCGTCAGTTGCTGCAATGGCAGTTATCACTTCTGTTGCTCGCGTTACCGGCCCAACGTGTGCCTCCACTAAGCGATACAGAGAAGGAGCCCCTAGGTCGAAGCCTTCCAGGATCAGACCGTGGTGTCGGGCAAAATGGGATGCGTTGATAGAGAGTTCCTTCTCCCCGGCCAACCTGAGACGTACGATCCTGAGAACAGGATCGCCAGTCTTCACTTGGAGAGCTTGAGCCACGTCTTCATCGGCGGCCACCCATTCCTTATTCAGCAACCTCGCGCCGGGCTTGAAGCCCAGAATCTTGATTTCGTCGGAGAAACTGCGAAGCGTCACAAGCTGCTGTACGATCTTCGGCTGGCTCACGAAGCTTCCCTTTCCGCGTTTGCGATACACTAGCCCATCGCGCGTCAGAGCTAGGACCGCTTGCCGCGCCGTTGTGCGGCTGACATCGTATTTCGCGGATAGCTCCGCCTCTGTGGGAATGGGTTCGCCCGGCTCCAGCTCCCCAGCACGGATCCTGTCACGCAGAAGGCTGGCTAGCTGCTCGTATAGGGGAATCGGCGAGTCTTCATCTAGCCGAAGGATTTCCGAACACATTGAGCTCAACCCTCGTCAATCTACAGATAGTAATGTCATCATATTGCAACATACCATTCGAGACAACTACGTTCAACCCCTCCAATCCTCCATGGGTGCTTGTAGCCCCTGTGGACGAGTCCTGCTACGACGGACTATGGGACGCGGCGACCCTTCTCTTCGCCTGATCGGACGGCGTGAGATTTCTCTGCTCACGAAGAAGGAATCCCGGGGCGGGCGTCGTATCGTAACAATACAATGTTACTACATTACGAATTTGGTTTTGCCGGGCGCCGGCGCCGAGCGTTGTAGGAGGTAGTTCACATGCGTGAACCTATGGAGAGATTCCGTTCCGTTTTCCCTGAACCCAAACCTGTGATCGGCATGGTTCATCTGCCGCCTTTGCCGGGGGCTCCACGCTACAATGGGGCTCGAATGGCAGACATTGCCGATTATGCTGTCGGCGAAGCCCGAAAGCTGGAGCAGACGGGTTACAGCGGATTTATCGTCGAGAACTTCGGCGATGCCATGTTCTACAAGAGGGCCCACCCGGAGACGATTGCGGCGATGACGTACGTGGCCAAAGCGCTTGCGGATTCGGTCAGCTTACCCATGGGCGTGTGCGTGCTGCAAAGTGACGCCATAGCCGCGATATCCATTGCCCACGTAGTCGGCGCGAAGTTTGTGCGTGTCCCTTACTACACTGAGACTTACGTTGTTGACGCTGGGCTCATGGAATCGTGCGCTGCCGACGCGCTGCGCTTCAGGAAGTCTCTGGGGTCGGATGCTCTCATCTTCGCAGATGTTCACATAAAGCATGGGTACCCATTGTCTCAGCGACCGATACAGGAATCGGCCGAAGACGCTGTCCATAGGGGACTGGCGGATGTGGTCATAGTGACCGGTAAGAAAACGGGCGGACCAACCAACATCGAGGATGTGCAAAAGGTGAAAACGCAGATTTCCGATTACCCAGTGCTTGCCGGAAGCGGGGTCAGCACTGCCGATGCCCGCAGACTGCTCGGCATCGCCGACGGAGCTATTGTCGGCACCAATCTGAAGGCGAACGGCGATACTGAAAGCCCGATAGATCTGGGCAGAGCGCAGGAGCTGATGGGGGTAATTCGGGCGATCAGGCAGCAGGAAGGGGATGACCGACGGTGAAATCTAAACTTACGGCGTTTACTGAGATGTTCGGGCCAAAGGCGATAATCGGCATGGTTCATTTGCCGCCACTGCCCGGCTCTCCGCTCTACGATGACAAGGGGATATCGTCGACAATCGAATATGCAATGGACGAGGCCAGGAAGCTCCAGGGTGGGGGCGTAGACGCGATAGAGATCGAGAACTACCTTGACGCCAGCTACTTCCCGGACGCCGTAGGGCCCGAGCTGGTATCGGCGATGGCCATCATCGCCCATGAGGTCCGAAAGGTCACTGATGTCCCCATGGGCATCTGCATCCTTGCGGATCCTACTGCAGGTCTCGCTGTAGCCCACGCAGTGCGGGCGCAGTTCGTAAGGGCTACTTTCTTTACCGAAGCCTCCGTGGATGTGTCAGGGCTAGTCCTGCCGCGTCCGCACCAACTGCTTCGCTACCGGAAGTTCCTCGACCCGTCAATCAAGATCTTCGCAGACGTGCACATAAAGCACTCCGCTCCGCTCGCTCCGCGGCCCATAGAGGAATCCGCGTACGACGCGGCCTACTTCCAGGCGGATGCAGTGATAGTCAGCGGCAAGCACACGGGCTTTCCAACACGCATGGATGATGTGCGCGCTGTGAAGCGAGTATTGCCTGAGGTGCCCGTCCTCATCGGCAGCGGTCTGCGGCAATCGACAGCGGCTGAGTTTTTCGAAGTGGCCGACGGAGCCATAGTTGGGTCATCGCTGAAGAAAGATGGCGATGCTGCCAATCCAGTGGATTGCGAACGAGTACGCGCTCTGATGGAAGTCGTGCGCGGAGTGCGCCAAGCACGGGAAGCAGAGCGTGCGTAATCCGTAACCGTTGCGACAGTGATGCGGGGGGCCATTCGAGTGTGTCGATCAAAATACGACCTCATAGTGATAGGCGACTCCAACACCGACATGTATGCGCGCCTTACTAGTTACCCTGCGCCTGGCGGATGTACGTTCGGCGAACGGCTGGAAGCGTTGCCGGGCGGAACGGCTGTAAACACGGCGGTAGCAGCGGCTCGCCTGGGCCTCAAAGTGGCTATAGTTACAGTCGTGGGTCATGACGCAGAGGGGCAGGCGATACTGGACCTACTCCAGAGTGAAGGTGTAGACGCCCAATTCGTCGCCCGGGCGCCGCAGCCCACCGGATGTGTGTTCGTGGCGCTTGGCCCCGGCGGGGAGCATACATTTTTCTCGCTCAGGGTCGAGTGCGCTGACTGGCAGCTTCGATGCGAGCATATCCCATTCGAGGCTGTCGAGGAGTCCGCCGCGCTCTACGTGTCTGGAGTGTCGATAGCCGAGGCAGGGATAGTCAAGAGGTCTGCTGACGCCGTGCTGGCTGCGCTGCGCATTGCGCGAGAAGCGGGCGCTACGACATTCCTGGATCCCAACCTCAGGCTTGAAAGCCCAGACGTGCCCAATGACGTCGCGCAAGCCATGGAGGCATGCATCCGTGCAGTCGACTACTACATGCCCAACGAGTCCGAGATGGAATCGCTCGCGTTGCGCTGCGGCCAGCTGCATGGTGGGATCGCGACCGTTATCAAGCAGGGAAACCACGGGTGCACGGTCATATCGGAGCCCGCGCGGACACCGATTGCGGCCATGCCTGTCAATGTGGTCGACACAACTGGCGCCGGCGATTCGTTCAACGCCGGTTTTATCGTTGGAATACTTGAGGGCAGGCCTGCGGACGAAGCCGGCAAACTAGGCACAATCGTGGCAGGCATCACTGTGTCGCGGGTAGGGACGATATCTGCGTTCCCGACGAGGTCAGAAGTCGAACAGGAGGGATGATCATGTCTGTCAGGTTCAGAAAGGTTCTTCTTGTCCTAGCGATCCTAAACCTCGCGGTTCTCCAGGTAGTGCCGGGCGCGGCAAAGACTGTCCTTCGGGTAGCGGTGGTCGCCGGGGACCGAATAGGCGACCGAGGTTTCACGGACTCGGCGCGCGAAGGCCTGATCAGGGCGGCTAAAGACTTCGATATCCAGTACAAGATCTTCGAATGCAAGGCCGATGCGTCTCTCTACTATGACAGAACGCTCGCTGCGGCAGAGAACTTCGATCTCGTTTTCATGGATCCAGGCTACTTCTTTGACAAGGAGCTCTCCGAGATCGCTCCCAAGTTCCCCAAGGTCACGTTTGTCTA
>CAYZHL010000034.1:12955-13608 GCA_964478095.1 uncultured Clostridia bacterium
GACGGCACGTCCGATATTCCGGGAGTAGTATCGATCGACTTCAAGGAGCACGAAGGTTCGTTTTTGGCGGGCGCCCTGGCCGGCTTGATGGCCAATAACCCCAAGCTCAAGCTGGGTAAGCCCGGCAAGGTAGTGGGGTTTGTCGGAGGCGCTGACTGGCCCGTCATCCGCAACTTCCTGGTAGGATACGAACAGGGTGTCAAGTACGTCGACGCATCGATCAAGGTTGAGTCGGTATTTGCGGGCACTCACTACGATCCGGCCAAGGGGAAAGAGGCAACACTTCAGGCGCACAAGCGAGGCGCGAACATCGTATTCCAGGCCGCTGGGCCGTCTGGCCTAGGCGTTCTTGAGGCCGCGCGCGACGCGGGGTTCTACGCAATTGGAGTAGACATCGACCAATGCGAGAGCCAGCCGGGCTTCATCATGGCGAGTATGCTAAAGCGGGTCGACAATGCAGTGTATGACACGATCAAGCTCGCGGTAGAAGGTAAACTGGCAAAGGGCGCAGTGTTCCCATACGGCGTCCGGGAGCACGGTGTCGGGCTATGCGGGTGCAAGCACATGGAAAACGCTGTACCCAAGGAAGTCGTAGAGAAGCTTCGCGATATCGAGGCCAAGATAGCCCGGGGCGAGATTGTCGTGAACGAGTA
>CAYZHL010000034.1:13726-16311 GCA_964478095.1 uncultured Clostridia bacterium
GGGGCCACTCGATGGAACAGGCAGCAGTGAGGCTCAGCAATATCACAAAGCGGTTCGGCAGGTTCGCCGCGAACGACGATGTCAGTCTCGAAGTGCGCAAGGGAGAGATACACGCCATCGTGGGCGAAAACGGCGCCGGCAAGTCAACATTGATGAATGTGGTGTACGGTCTTGTTAAGCCGGACGAAGGCAGCATATCCATCAACGGAGTCCAGCGGAGCATAAGGCGCCCGTCTGACGCAATCAACCTGGGAATCGGCATGGTCCACCAGCACATGATGCAGGTGGGCTCCTATTCTGTTCTAGACAACATCATTTTGGGCCGCGAACCCCGAGCAAAGTGGGGGCTTACCGACCGAAAGCGTGCCCGCGCGGCTGTCAACCGGCTGTCGTCGGGATTTGAGCTCAATGTGGACATGGACCAACGCGTGTGTGACCTTCCGGTGGGACTGAGGCAGAGAGTCGAGATAGTCAAACTGCTGTACAGGGGCGCCGATACCATAGTGCTCGATGAACCTACAGCTGTGCTGAGCCCTCAGGGGACCGAAGAGCTTCTCGCCGTGATGCGTAACCTGAGGTCGCAGGGCAAGACGATCCTTTTCATCTCGCATAAGCTGCCTGAGGTGCTCTCGGTCGCGGATCGCATAAGCGTAATGCGAAAAGGCAAGCTCGTGGCAACGGTCGAATCGAAGGCTACGACCGAAGAACAGCTCGTCGAGTTGATGATAGGCCGCTCGCCGGCCAAAACCTCCGGCAGAGCACGCCCGACTACGGGTCAGGTAGTGCTGGAGGTTGAGGGTCTATATGTGCATGAGCCCGGCAGCGCCTCAGGCCTGCGCAACGCCTGCCTCCAAGTGAGGGCAGGTGAGATCGTGGCGATCGCAGGAGTCGAGGGCAACGGGCAGCGGGAGCTCGCAAGCGCCCTCATTGGGATAGCCAATCCTGATAGAGGCAGGATCGTTCTGAACGGACAGGAGATCACGCATTTGCCTGTGCGCGCGCGACGTGAGCTTGGCATGGCTTTCGTGCCTGAGGACCGCGTCGATCTCGGTCTGGTCCTCAATGCTACGGTGACCGAAAACGCAGTACTCGGGCCGGCCTATCGAAGGAGCCCTGTAAGCAGCGGTTGGATGATGAACTGGAGCGCAGCCGACAGCGCTGCCCGACAGATTGTTGAAAGATACCAGGTAAAGATGTCGGGCCCGGCGAGAACAAGCGCCATGGGGTCGCTTTCTGGGGGCAATATGCAGAAACTGCTTGTGGGCAGGGAACTCGCCGGAGATGTGAAGTGCTTGGTGATATGTCAGCCCACTCGGGGCCTGGATATCGGCGCGAAGGCCGGGATATACGATGCGGTGTTCGCCATGCGGGACGCAGGGTGTGCAGTTCTTACCGTCAGCACCGACCTTGACGAGATCTTCGAAATCGCGGATCGGATAATGGTCATGTACAAGGGCGGTTTAGTTGCTGATCTTCCGCGCTCAAGTAGCTCCCCTGAGGAAGTCGGGCTGTACATGACGGGAGTCAGGAGTGATGGTGTTGGGACGGGGTTCTGAGGCGTGGAATGATATGGCCACCTTCATTGTGGCCTTTGCTGTGGCCCTGCTCATGGGCGCCATAGTGATCGCGGCCACAGGGTCCAGCCCTGTGGATGCGTACAGAGCAGCCCTGCGTGCTGCTGTCGGAAGCGGGTATCGGTTTCTGAACACTCTATGCAATACTACTGTGCTTATCATGACAGGGATGGCGTGTTCAGTTGCGTTCAACTCGGGGATCCAGAACATCGGCGCTGAGGGCCAGCTGTACCTGGGAGCCTTTGCTGCCGCAATGGCGGGCCTGATGAAGGGGATTCCGGCGGCGGCGCACGTGCCGCTGACCTTGGCGGCGGCCGCCTGCGCGGGAGCTGCGTGGGCGCTGCTGCCTGGCATCCTCAGGGTATCGAGAGGGACCAACGAAGTTGTAGTGACTCTGATGATGAACTATATCGCTGTGCTGTTGTGCTCGTACTTCGTAAACTATCCTTTCCGAAATGCCGCGGCTACATGGCCCGAGACTGCCATGATCGAGGCCTCGGCCCGACTGCCGTATCTCCATCCGCTGAGCCGGTTCAACGGCTCATTCTTCATAGCCCTTGCGTGCGTGGTTGCGATCGTCTTCATCAACCGCAGGACCAAGACAGGGTATGAATGGCGGATGGTGGGTCTGAATGAGCGGGCATGCACTGTGGCGGGAATCGTGCCGGGCAAAGTCATGCTTGGGGCGATGATCGTGTCGGGAGCGATTGCGGGATTGGCAGGAGGGGTTGAAGTCATCGGGGTGCGTCACAGGTTCATGGATGCTTGCTCGCCTGCGTACGGGATGACAGGCGTGCTGATAGCCTTAGTGGCCAAAAACAATCCAGTTGCTGTGGCCCTTGTCGCGTTCATCTTCTCACTTGTGAAGACGGGGGCAGGCGGGATGGAGCTCGCCGCGGACGTGCCTGCCGAACTCAGCGAGGTCTTGCTTACGCTGATCGTGTTCATGCTGGCCGCGCAGAGGAGTCTACGCGGTACGTTGCGCGCTGCCAGAACGCAGCAGCATGGCGG
>CAYZHL010000035.1:0-756 GCA_964478095.1 uncultured Clostridia bacterium
ACCACGACCCCATCTGCGATGCGGTCGGGATTGACCACGATGTACAGATCCCGGTCATCTGCCATCTCCCAGTGCCCCACCTGAAGCCCGTACGACACTGAGGCCACGCCGTCCATGTCCACATATCGGGCTCCCCGGATCAGAGGTGTCAGCCTGGCCCGGAGCCGCAAGGCAGCATCCAGGTATTCGCGCGTGTCGTCCTCGAGGTAGGGCATCTTGTCCAGCCCCAGCCAGAAGACTGAACCCAGCATCAACGCTCTGTTCAGGTCGTGATGCAGGCGCTGCGCTCTGTCCCGCCCATCCAGCTCCCTCCTGGGGTTGACCATATTGACCTGCACGTATTCGGGGAATGTGTACTTGTACAGGTTGAAGAACTCGTCGTACGGCTCTCCGTTCCAGGTGAGATTGCCCCACACGTAGCTGCCGTAAATGTCGCCGCAATTTTCGATCATCAGGAAGCTATCCGGGTTGATCGATCTGAGCCTAGCCAGTAGATTCCGCACCAACTCCAGGTACCCGCGGTTGAACTCGCCAACGGACGCATGTGTGTGTTCCGGGTCGAAGCACGGCCAGGGCTGGGCCGAACCCAATTGGTCCAGGTAGATCCCGGTAGCGTGCGAGCACTTGGCCATCCAGCCGGCCACGTCCATCAGGTAGTTCTTCCACTCATCATGAGATGGACAGAGCACGACGAAATTGTGCGGGCCGTATGATTCGTGAATCATCTCGCCGTTTTCGTCCTTTATGGCCCACTTC
>CAYZHL010000035.1:766-1879 GCA_964478095.1 uncultured Clostridia bacterium
TTTTCGAATATGCGGGAGTTGACGTAGAAGGTGACGAACCCGCCGCGTTCGTTGACGTACTCGCAGCCTTCGGCCAGTTCCCACGCTGTGCCGAGCTCCATGTCGGGGTAGTACTCCGGATAGTTCTGGTCGAAGCCTTTGCGATTCCAGGAGGCGATGAACATGTGCCTGGCGCCGAACCTGGCGCGCCCGTCTTCATACATCCGGGGGATGTCGCAGAACTTGTTGAAGATGACTCCGTCCCGCTTGAAGTTGTAGCACTGATTCAGGACGTACTCGTCCTCAAGAAAACTCGGATTGCTCGGCATCGGCATCACCGTATCCGCCCACTGCCTGTAACGCTTGGCGCCCCATCGCCAGTCGTCGCACGTCACGGCGATGCCATAGTCAGGCGATTCCCAGGTTTGGCCGGTCGGCACCTCGACATGTTTGCGAAACGCCCATCCCATCCAAGGGCCGTCCGGGCAGTCGGGTCCCCCCGTCTCGACCCGGAGCCCTGTCACGATGAACTCAGGATCGTAGGAAGCCAGATAAAGTCCATTCTGGTCATCGTAGTAGTACATCCAGTTCATCGACGCGAGCCCGCAGTAGTTAATCTCACGGCTGTACACACCGTTGCCGTCTCGAATGCTTTGCGCCCGCCCGAAGTTCAGATAACGCGGGGTAGTGTACTCCTCAATCGGCGCTTGCGTCTTCTCGCCCGCGTGGTGCGGGTAGATCATCACATCGTCGCGCCAGCTATCTCCCAGATACACACCGCGCAGGCGGGGAAAGAGCACTCCGATCACACGCACCCCGGGCTGATCGTTCGCGACCCGAACCGACCACACACTCTCCGCATTGCCCGGACGCGCCTGAGCTCGCACGCTCACACGAATAGCGAGACGCGCGCCGATCACCGGTGGCGAGCAGCCGTTTGTGCAGTCGCCCTCAAAGGTCGAGCAGGCCGAACCGGTTGGGGCGGTTGAGCCGCCCACGACCTCGCACGCCTCGTACTCGATCTCCATGCTCTCCCCATTGTCCACGCAATCCTCGCGAGCCTGGGCCAGAGCGCGGGCGGGAGTGCGAGCGGGAGTGCAGGCACATCGCGGCGCCGCCTCAAGCCGAGCGCTG
>CAYZHL010000035.1:1889-7321 GCA_964478095.1 uncultured Clostridia bacterium
CCCGGTCTTGATGTAGTCGTCGCCTGTTATGACATTGCGAAGACGCGCTATCCTGCATGCCTCGTCATCGATCACGATCTCGAACCGATCATTGCCCAGTCTGTGCTGCATGTACCGTGCCTCCCCCGCGATCTGTCCATCATGGTGAGGAGGGGGCATGGCCCCCTCCTCAGTCTCAGTTAGCCTTCAAGCGCCTACATCTTCCCCGCCAGCACGTCGGCAGCCTTCTTCTCGACGGCGCGCACTGCGTCATCTACACTGCGCTCGCCCAGCCACATCATGTCGAACTCCTTCTCGATCAGCTTGAAGAAGTCCACTCCGCGAAGCGGCGTCGGGAAGGGCTTGCTCTCGGCAAGGGAGTCGATGAAGTACTTGTTGTCGGGCCTGGCCTTCACGAACGCGGACACGTCCACGTCCTTCCTGGCCGGCAGTCCCATGTTGGTGCCGAGCGCTATCTGCTGGGCTTCCTTGCTCGCGAAGAACTTGAGCACGCGCCACGACAGATCGGGTCTTTTGGCCCCGGCGGGGATCGCCCAGGCATTCACGAACGCGATGTTAGTGCGGTTCTTGCCCTTAGGCAGCGGCCTGACCTCGTAGTCCACCTTGTTGTTGATCAGGTCGACGCTGACTGAAAGACCGCCTGACAGCATCGCGACTTTGCCCGCGATGAAGGGCGCGGTGTTTGCCTTGCCGTACTGCTGTGCCTGGGTCTCGGTGGGTACCACCTTGTCCGCTACGCACAGGCTCTGGAGGAACTTGAGCGCCTCGATGCTCTCAGCTTTGCCGAGAAGCGACTGGCCTTCCTTCGTTACCAGCCCGCCTTCGTTCTGCATCAGCCAGTCAGTCCAGCCATCAGTGTACTTGGGGAAGTAGAATCCCCATTGATCTGTGACGCCGTCTTTGTTGGTGTCGCGCGTCAACTTCTTGGCAAGCGCCCTAAAGTCGTCCCAGGTCCAGTCGGGACCAGGAATGGCCACGCCGGCCTCGGCGAATAGCTGCTTGTTGAAGAACATCACTTTGCTCGTGATATCGCGCGGCATAGCGTAGTAGCTGCCCTTCACTGTAAGGGCGTCCGCAACCACAGGGTAGAGCTTCGCCATCTCGGCCTTGTAGTCGGACTCAATGTACTTGTCGAGCTTCATGATGGCGCCCTTGTCCGCGAAAATCGGCACCTTGTCCATGGCTATCATCATGACGTCAGGAAGATCCGCGCCGCCGGCGATCATGACCAGCATCTTGTCGGCGTACCCGGTTCCGATTCGGATGTAGTCCAGCTCAAGGTCGGGGTTGAGCTCCTCGAACTTCGCCTTGAGTTCGATTAGCGGGCGCGAGTTCGTGAAGTCCCACCACGAGATCACCTGCACCTTGGTACGCGCAGTCTTAGGCGATGCAGCAACACCCATCGACAGGACGAGAAGCGCCGCCAAGCAGATCAAACCTACCCTACCAGAGATTCGTCTCATTTGCATTGGGCCTCCCTTGTAGTGTGTTCAGGCGCCAGAGCCTGGCTGTAACCGTAACTACGTCCACGTATTCGCAGCGGCAGTCCGAATCACACGCCCGTCTACCTGCTCCCTCTACATCCCCCCGCTACCTACCCCCCATCCCGGGAGTCATGACGCCGGAGATAAAGAACCGCTGGAAGCAGAGGAATATGATTATGAGGGGGATGATGGCGATGGTAGTTCCGGCCATGAGCACGTCCCACCCTGTGCGCATATTGCTCTGCAGGCAGCTCAGTCCCACTTGTATGGGCATCTTCAGGTAGTCGTTGATTACAATGTTCGGCCACAGGAAGCTGTTCCACTCGCTCTTGAAGCCTATGATGGCCAAAGTGGCGATGGCGGGTTTGGAGTTGGGCATGACGACCTTCCACCACACACCCCAGCGGGAACACCCGTCGATCAGCGCCGCCTCCTCCAGCTCCTTCGGAACACTCAGGAAGTGCTGACGCATGAGGAATATGTTGAACACCAGCTGACCGCTGAATATGCCCGGTATGATCAGGGCGGTGTACTTGTTGATCCACCCGAGCTTTCGCACGAGCGCGAACCGCGGGATGAGCGTGATGTGTCCGGGCATCATCATTACGCCCAGTAACGCCAGGAAGATGAAGTCGCGCCCACTGAAGTCCATTCTGGCGAAGGCGTACGCGGCCATCGAGCCGATCAGAATCGAGGCGGCGGGCACCACGATAGCCAGCATCGCCGAGTTCAGCAGGAACCTGCCGAAAGGCATCAACGCGAAAGCCTGCCTGTAGTTGTCGAACGTGGCCGGACGAGGGATCAGGTCCAGCGGATTCCCGCTGAATATCTGGCGGTTTGTCTTGAACGACGCCGTGACCGACCACAGGAACGGGTATATCATGACTGCCGCCAGCACGATTAACACTACATACAACATAACCTGATCGGCCCGGATTCTGACTTTCACAGGATCACCACCCTAACCCACTGGCTAAATAGCTCGCTAGCCGACTCGCTCATTCCGACGCCTCACCATGAACTGGACCAAAGTAGCGGCGAAGAGGATGACAAACAGCACCCAGGCTATTGCAGAGGCGTAGCCCATCCTGTATGACTGGAAAGCTTCTGTGTAGATGTAGTAGAGGACGGTGTTAGTCGAGCCGCCCGGCCGCCCTTCAGTCATGACGTATACCGCTTCGAACAGGTTGAAGACCTCTATCAGGAGCATCACGGTCGCGAAGAACGTGGTGTTTGACAAAAGCGGCACCGTGATGCGCCTGGTCTTCTGCCATGGGGTTGCGCCGTCGACCTCGGCTGCTTCATACAGCTCCTTGGGGATGTTCTGCAGACCGGCCAGGTACATGATCATGTAGTATCCCGAAACCTGCCACAATCGCATGATCGACAGCCCCAGCTTGGCCCATCGCATGCTCTCGAGCCAGCGCGGCGGGTTGGAGGCTCCGAGCACCCTCAGTATGGTGTTGAGGATCCCTTGATCGGGGTTGAAGATCCAGAGCCACACAAGCCCAATAGCGACTGCAGACGTGATTGACGGCATGTAGTAAGCCGCTCTGAAGAACGCGACGCCTTTGAGCGGTCGGTTCAGAGCCACCGCCATGGCCATCGCCAAGACGATGCCCGCCGGCACTATGGCGACCACGAAGTAGAGCGTGTTGTACATGCACTGGTGGAACGATTCGTCACGGAATAGCCTCGCGTAGTTGGCCAGCCCCACCCATCTGGCGGGCGTGAGCAGGTCCCAGCTAGTGAAGGATATATACAGCGAGTACACGAGCGCTCCATATACGAAGATCCCAAGGCCTGCGACTGCCGGCAGTATGAAAGACCACGCCGTTAGTGTTTCACGCCTCCGCCGCCGTCTGCTGCCTGTTGATGGCAGAGTAGAGGTCAAAGCCGCATCAGAAAGAGAAGTCGTTCAAAAGTCGAGTCGCCGCAACAGCAGCGCGTGTCTCGGAGGCGCCGGAAGGCCAGAGTCCTGCGGCCCCCTCCGGGCTAACATCTCCAGGCTAATACCCCCGCCTGTCGCACTCTTCGCGGGCGCGCCTGTTGAACTCGCCCGCTCCGGGCATGTGATTGCTCAGCCATACACTGGGCTTCATCCCGCGCCGGGCCATCCGCTCCATTATCTCCATCTCGAGAGCCCACATTATGGCCGCAGCCGCTATGCCCGAGGTGGGGCCCACCTTTGCGTCGATGCCCTCTATTTCGAGCGCGGCGTCGCCCACGACGCCACAGTTGTCGAGCACCACATCGGCCACCTCGAAAAGGCGCTTGCCCGACGGATGCTCGCCCTTGAGCGCCGCTGAATACTCCCCACTCGTGAGCGCTATCACCCGGATCCCCTGCTCGCGGGCGAGCAGCGCCAGCCCCACAGGGAGGGTATTCTTGCCCGATACCGAGCCTATGATCAGCACATCCCCTGCATAGATATCGCTTCTGTCGAGCACAAACTCCGGAAGGCCCGGAATCTGGTCCAGATACACCTTGGGTTTCGCCTTCCCTGCGCGTGCAGGGCCGGGGTTCTGAACATCCATGGTAATGCTGACTGGGCGGAGCATCATCAGCCCGCCGGTCCTGCCGAATAGCTCGTGCATGAGCATGTGGCCTGTATCCATCACATGGACCGCCCCGCCATCGCTCACCGAGTCGACGATCATCTCCGCCGCCTTGGCGATGCTCTCGGCCTGAGTAGTCTGGATCTTGTCCAGAAGACTCCTTATCTCGTCTAGATACGCCGCTCCCTTTCCGAGCAAGTCCACCAGTCCTCCTCAAGTAGACTGACAATCCCCCTGACCCGTACGCCAACCGGCAGACGCGTCAATTGAGCCAATTCTACTAAGCTCGCAGTTCTGAACGTGTTTCGGCTGACGCCCGCATGCCGGCCGGCACTGTTCCGGGTTTCCTCAGCCCGGCGATCCCGAGCGCCACGAGAAGCGCCCCTCCCGCCGGCGAGTACCGCGGCGGCACTATCTGAACGTCAGTCGAAAACGACGTTATCTCATCTCGAAAAGCCTCAACCAGCGGCGCCGCAGCCCGGGACACACCCCCGGTCAGGGCCGCCAGGGTTCTACGTCCGCACTCAGCCTCCGGCTCGGACTCCGGCCCGGCCTCGCCCGATTCGCCAGGCTCACCAGGCTCGTTCCGCCCGGCTAGCTCGCGTAGCACGCTTACTCCTAACCTGCCCAGGTCCCGCCCCGCCTGCGCCAGGATCTCCGCCGCGACAGCATCGCCCGCAGCCGACGCCTCCGACACCCGCACTGCGAAGGAAGCGACTTGCTCGCGGTCCATGTTCATCGTGGCCAGCGACCACGCGCGAGCGACGCTGAAGTGCTCCAAAGCCAACTCGCACAAGGATGTGTGCTCGCCTCGGTTATCGAAGGCCAGCGCTGCCGCGCGCAGTGCCGCAAGGCCGATCGCGTACGCGCTTCCCTCATCGCCAAGCAAAGGCCCCCACCCGCCCCGGGTCACGATCTCATGCCTAGCCGCGACTCCGTGCCGACTCCCGTCGCCGGCCGCCCGGCTGTCACAATCTCGGAGCCCGCGGCGCCCCACAGCGAAAGAACCCGTGCCAGCCAGCACCACGACTCCGGCCTCGTCGACAAGCGCGCCTATCAAAACAGCCAGCTCGTCCCCGGCGGCGTCGAGCCTGGTCGGCCTGACCAGCCCGGCGATTCCGGCGTCCACGATATCGCGCGAAGCTCCGGGGGCACTCGCATAGAGCACGGGCACATCGGCGCACTCCATGCTGGCCTCGTGCAGCGCGCCGACGGCTGCCTGCCGCACAGAGCGGATCGCCTCATCCGGCGGCACGAACAACGCGTTCAGGGGTCCGCCACGTCCGATGCCGATTACTGTGCCGTCTGCCTCGGCCAGCAGAAAGAGAGTCTTCGTTCCGCCGCCGTCTATGGCCGCGACTAGCGGCATCTGCACATGCCCACGTACATC